>WTJA01000078.1 GCA_011524995.1 Alphaproteobacteria bacterium
ATGTGGAAGGATAAAGCGATTATGGTGGTTCATGTTGGTGCCTTTATCTCGTTACTCATCGGCTATTTAAATGCCTAATCTTCTGTGATAGGCTGGCTGTCTGGCATCCTGTTATGCCGTACTGTCTAGGAGGCGTGAGACCGTCATATATCACCATGTTTAACCCACCGCATTTTGAAGAAACAGATCGCGAAGCCATGGCGGCGCTCATAGATGCTTTCCCGCTGGCAACGCTTGTTTGTCAGTATGAAGGTGAGTTGATTGTCAATCATATCCCGTTTCTTATGAGGGGGGAAGACCAGCTCATCGGTCATATTGCCAAGGCTAATCAGCTGCATGTTTATGATGCAGAGGGGCTTGATGCTGTTGCTATTTTTCGGGCCGAAGATGCTTATATTTCACCGAATCTCTACCCCACAAAACAGCAGACTCATAGACATGTGCCGACCTGGAATTATCAAGTCGTCCATCTGCATGGAAGGGTGCAGTTCGACCATGGTGACAAGGCAAAACGTGCGGCAGTAGGCCAATTAACAAAACAGCAGGAACGCCGCCATAATGGCGATCAAGAATGGAAAATGTCTGATGCACCGCAAGACTATATGACAGTGATGTTGGATAATATTGTGGCATTATCATTCTCAATAGAGCGTTATGAAGCTAAAAATAAAATAAGCCAAAATAGAGAGGCTGTTGATTTTGACGCCGTGCAAGAGGCGATGACAGTTTCAGGAAAAACCCATCTTGCTAAGGCGATGACAAAGGTGCAAAAGAAATAGAGCGAACCACCTCATAGGGGCCTTAGATGACAGCCGATAAGGGACTATCTCTCTATACAAATCTTGACTTGGATGAGGCAGATAATGCCGCCGAGATTCAGCGGATTTATCAAGAGTGGGCCGCGCGCTATGATCAGGATAATGATGAAGCGCTTGGCACCGTCTCGCAACCGACAATGGTTGAGTTATTCGCCCGCTACGCGCCTCATCCCCAGATGACCTTGCTTGATGTGGGTTGTGGTACAGGGTTGGTTGGCCACTATCTAGGCCAGGCAGGATTTACCCATTTTGATGGTACGGATTTGTCAGACGATATGTTGGCCTATGCGGCGCCGCGTGGCTATCGCTCACTATTCCCGGCCAATCTTTCGAAAGGCTTGCCTGTTGCGGATGATGCCTATGATGGCTGCCTCTGTGTCGGTGTTTTTACACATGGTCATGTCGGTCCCGAAGGGTTGGCCGAATTAACGCGCATCACGCGGTTTGGAGGGCTGATAGGCTTTACCATTAATGAAGATGTGCTTGAACCTTATGGGTTTGATAAAGCCATCGAACGGTATGTTGAAGGGGGTCATTGGCGCCTTAAATGTCATCAGATAAGCGATTATATGGTGAAAAAAGGCGTCAAGGGCATCTATGTCATCGCTGAGGTGATAGACGCCGCAAAGCAGGGAGCCTAAGAAGGATGTCTCGCTTTTCCCTGCCGCGCTACCCCTTGATTCAAGCGCCCATGGCAGGCGGTATTACCACCGTTGAGCTTGTGGCAGCTGTTGCGAATGCGGGGGCAGTGGGTAGTTTTGGTTTTGCCTACAGCACGCCTGATGTCATTGCCGCTGAATTGGCGCAATGCCGCACGCAAACCGATGGCGCTGTTTTGGCAAACGTCTTCGTGATTGATGAGCCAGCACCCCCTTCACAAATAGATAGAGAGGCGGCCTGCGCTGCCTTGGAGGCGTTGGCCTTCCCTGGTGTGGTTTATTCGGAGCCTGAGCCGCCTCATATCGCAGATGTAACAGCTCAGCTTGCCCCAATCTGGGCACAGCCGCCCACTTATCTTACCTTTCATTTTGGGGTGCCGTCGCAAGATATTATCGCGCGGGCGCAAGCCTGTGGCATCGCGGTCGGTATCTCAGCAACCTCTCCTTCAGAGGCGAAAGAGAGTGAGGCAGCCGGCGCTGATTTCATTATTGCGCAAGGTATAGAGGCAGGAGGGCATCGCGGCACCTTTGAAGCCGCGCCGCGCGTCGATGAAGCACTATCAACGCTAACCCTAACAAAAAGGCTCAACGACAATACCTCTCTTCCGATTGTGGCGGCGGGCGGTATTATGACAGCTACCCATATTAAAGAAGCGCTTGCTGCTGGGGCGGTTGCAGTGCAGATGGGAACAGCCTTTCTCGCCGCTGATGAAGCAGGTACGCCCTCATCCTATCGTGAGGCTTTATGTGAAGTACCATGCCGTGAAACCATACTCACCACCCAGTTTTCGGGACGTGTGGCACGGTCATTGCAAAATGAATTCACAACAAAAATGGCGGGACAAGCTATCTTGCCCTTTCCGATTCAAAACCGTCTCACAGGACCATTGCGCAGCGCGGCAGTAAAGTCAGGCACCGCAGAATATCAAAGTCTGTGGGCAGGGACAGGTGTTGCTGATATCGTGCAGGGGCCAGCTGCGAAGATTGTGGCGCAGCTTTGCTCTGATTTATAATTGACATATCAGGCGCTTGCGCCAAGTCTATGCGAAGAAATCTGGCATGTAAGGGGGGCTTCATGACAACCGGACATTGTTTTTGTGGACATGTATCTTATCGCTATGAGGGCGAGCGAACATGGTCTTGCTATTGTCATTGCGGTGATTGCCGGCGCAATTGTGCGGCGCCTCTTGTGGCCTTTATCGGTGTCTCATTGACGGGGTTCTCATGGCGTGTCGGTGGAGAGGAGCAGTCGCCGAAATTCTATGCATCCAGCCCTGGTGTCAAACGGTTTTTCTGTGATGAATGCGGTACCCCTATGGCCTTTCAGGCTAACCATTATCCTGGGGAAATTCATCTCTATGCACCGACATTAAGCAATCCTGATGAGTTTCAACCTGAATTCCATGTCCATTATCAAGAAAAGCTGCCATGGTTGCATTTAGAGGATGGTCTCTATCGCTATGATGCGAGCGCGCCAGCAAATGCCGAAGCAAGGGACGCGCATGACTGATAATTTAGGGGAGATTATCTCAGGCTTTACGCCGCCGCCTCATCCAAAAGGCATAAGCTTGCAAGGCGCCCATATTCTGATTGAGCCGTTGGATGATGCCAAACATGGGGCGCAACTTTTTGCTGCTAAGCAAAGAGATGTGTCAGGGGATAATTGGACGTATCTGCCCTATGGCCCCTTTGCTGATGAAGTGGCCTATCGCACATGGCTGCGCGCCCAACAAGAGGGCGATGATCCGTGCTTTTTTGCGATGATTGACCCTGCAACACAACAAGCGGTTGGTATTGCAAGCTTTCTGCGAATAGACCAAGCAAATGGGGTGATTGAAGTGGGCCACATTCATTTCTCCCCGCTCTTGCAGCGCACAACCGCGTCTACCGAAGCGCTGTTTTTGATGATGCAATGGGCCTTTGAGCAAGGCTATCGCCGTTATGAGTGGAAATGTAACGCGTTAAATGTGCCATCACGGCGTGCCGCACAGCGCCTTGGCTTGTCTTATGAGGGTATCTTTCGGCAGATGATGATCAGCAAAGGGCGTAACCGAGACACAGCTTGGTTTGCCGCCATCGATAAGGAATGGCCCGCTTTGCAACAGGCCTTTTTGACCTTTCTATCCGCCGATAATTTCACCTCTGACGGTGTGGCGATCCAATCTCTATCATCCTTAACAGCCCCCTTGCTCTATCAACGAGATCGCTAGAGGTGGCTATGCTATCCTATCTGCCACTATGGCTTTTCATTATCGTGATGGTCAGCACGCCTGGCCCAGCCAATCTATTGCTTATGGCAGCAGGGGCGCGTCACGGATTTCGGCCTCTCTTGCCGTTTTTAGGCGGGTTAATCGCTGGTAAGCTTGCCCTTAATATCGCCATCATGTTGGGTCTAGGTAGTGTGCTTATGGTGAATGAAGGGCTGCGTTTGGGTTTCACCATCGCGTCAGCTGGCTATATGAGTTATCTGGCATTGCAAGGATGGCGTGGGCCAACACAAGCAGACGACACCCCCGCAATTATGGGGGCAAAAGCTGGACTAATTGTGCATCCCCTAAGCCCCAAAAGCTGGGTCATGGCGACCCTAGCTTATTCACAATTTGCCGCCACCTATGAAGGGGTCTTTGGTCACTATATCATCGTGCCTTTGAGTTTTGTGATAGCACAGCTCATATTTCATTCTTTGTGGGGATTAGCAGGCGCTTTAGTGGGACAACAACTGCGTCAGAGCCTTGTGATGCATCGGGCCTTGGTGCTTGTGACTTTGGCTGTAATCCTCTGGGCGGTCTTACAGTAAAAGGCTACCTATCCCATTGGAATAGATAGCCCTTTTGGTTTTTTTCGACTTGTCAGATGGGCATTTCACAATGCACGTCCTCATGCCATCTCATAAAAGGTTGCTCTTATGACTGGCTAAGTGACCCATATCCGCAAGCTGTAAAAGGTACCATAGACATGTGATCACCTCCCTTCGCTTGTTTCAATTGCTACCACTTTCCCGTTGTTTTTATGCCGGGGCAAGGGGGTGGCTGCTCTCTTTTCGCCTGTTAGAAAGCGGGGTGCGGATTGCATCATCGGAAAAACTTCGGTACAAGGCCGGCATGAGTAAAGATATGACAGATTTCGAAGACACCGCTATTGATTGTCACTTTGTCACTCTCACAGAGATTGTGGATGAGTATGATGGGCAGTTAGCCTCTTATATGGCGGCCATTCAAGCGCGTAACATTGTTGTGACAATGCAAGTGGATATGGCGGTTGGTAAGGCGCGGCCCAAGCCCCACGCAGCAGCGGTAGCCGTGACTTATGATATCAAAGACCCTGAAGATATCGCAGCGCAAGCCAGGCAATTTTTTCCAGAGTCAGTCCCCTTTGCCTTTGGGTGGGTGCCAGCCAATCTCTATGGCACAGACGCCTTTGGCATTTTTGTGGAGCAAGGGGCGATGGGCGAGAAATTAGCCAATGGTATGATTGATGATATGATTCAATCCGCCCATATCGAGGCCGCCGTCACAGCCTAAGAGGATGGGATGCGCCTAGTAGCGAGATAGACGCCAGCTGAGGCGATCACGAGCCCGATCACATCTTGCATGGTTAGCAACTCGCCTAATATGAGCCAGCCCTGCACAGCGGCGACGGGCGCAATCAGAAACAACAGAGATGATGTTTGTTGTGATGACCCGCGTGATAATAGGATCATAAACATCACATAAGCGCCAAATGACACCGCGCCAATTTGCCATCCCATGCCAAGCACATAAGTGGTGGTGAATGTAATCGAAGGCACTTCAAATAACGCTAATAACACGAGGTGCAAAATCATGGCCGCACCTGCTTGCACCATATTCATGGGCAGCAGGGGCATATCTTGCCCAAATTGCTTTTGATAGAGCGTTCCAGCAATCGCCGCAAGCAAGGCCCCGCAACAAATGAGTAAAGCAGGGATAGGGATGGTGCCGCCAATATCAAAGCCAATCACCAAGAGCGCGCCAACAAATCCTAACAAGATACCAAGCCAGTTGCGCGCCGTGATGCGCTCCCCTAATAGCGGGCCTGCTAATAGGGCTGTAAACACAGGTTGCAGGGAAATGATAAGCGCTGCCAATGTGGCTTGCATACCGTGGCTGAGCGCCCAGAAAACACCGCCAAGATAAAAGCCGTGAAGCAAGCATCCTGCAATCGCCGCATGATATGCCTCGGAGAGGGATAGAAACCGAGAGGGCCGTGCCAGCCATCGCATCATCAGCCCGGCGCACCCAAAGCCACCTGCCACAATCGCAAAGCGCAAGGCTAATGAGGCAAAGGCTGTACCATCTGCCATGATCGCTTTGGCCGAGATAAAGGCCGAAGACCATAGAATGATGAAGCTGAAGGATAAAATAGGGGCTGTCATAGACCGCACGCTATGTCATCGATACTGAAAAGACAAAAGAAATTTGTCAGCAGCGTCCTGTGATAACTTTGCGTATCTGTGGACTGATGGATGGGGTGCTAGCTCAGATCTTCAGCCAGCACAGTCAGCTGAACATGGTAGCATGTCTCACCATCTTCATCATCACGATAGACAACACCAAGGGTCTCACCTGCAATCTCAAATTCAACAGAATCACTCGCTTGAGGGCGGTGAACAAGGCGGATGGTCTGATTGCCAAATAGTGATTTTAGATATGCTTCTACTTTTTGAATGTCAGACGTTTCCATAATGCACCTTTGTGTTGTCTTGTTACTTCTCTGCTGGGTAGGGTAACAAGTTTTGTTATTACTTGCCACTACCTACATGCTCTCTTTTTGCGATGCAATTCGCTTTTTAACTATGCCGCGCTAATTGACCGCCATGACGTGGCCAGGCCGGACGTGTGGCGATGTCATTGGCTTGGCATTGGCTGCATTTCATATGTCGTCCAATTTCTGGCACGGGAAAATGAAGCCCTAATTTTGTAATAAACGGATCAATGGCTAATTCAGCATTATGGCCGCAGCGATTGCACCAACAGAATAGGTGCAGCGCTTCATTTTGGAGATCCTGCAATGTGATGGGAGAGAGCGGCTCTGTTTTGGCGATATCTTGTGTTTTAAAGGCACCCATCAGACGCGACCCTCTCATTCCTTTGCTATATGATGCTAAATTAGATTATATTGTTCTTGTTTTGTTCTAATTTAGGAAGGCCGAAAGTTCAAGAAGAAAAGATCGCAGATGCGCGTGCCTGATGGCATCCGCATGTATTAAGGCCGATAACAAGGGTAAGGGAACTAAATGAGGTTAGCTTTGCACCAATTTGGGGATTTTCTCAAAACTCTCTAAGATTGTGCTGAGTTTCGATGAGCGGGCAACCACTCTTTTGCGGTCGCGCAACATGAAAAGCGGCGCTTCTTTCCCCTGCGGGCGATGTTTTTCAATCACGTAGATAGGCGTTTCCTGGCTATGTTTGAAAATAGAGAAAAACGCGATTTTCGGCGTATGATCGAGCGCATAGTCACGCCATTCAGCACGGGCCACACGTGTGCTATAGGCAGCAACGATCTGGGTGAATTCAGATTTAGAAAAATAAAAAGGACGATCGCGGCGTTTTAACGGCGTGACAGATGACATCGGTCCTTTTTCCCTTTCTGCTGGCTCATCGCATTCTTATCGTAACATAATTCAAACATCACCACTATCTAGTCTTTATGCAGGAATTGATAAAATTCAGCGATTAGGAGTGAAAATCATAGCGTTTAGTCCTAGCTGTTTGGCGCAAATTCCAGTATGGTGTGACGCTAATAGAAGAAAATGCAGTGGCTAGAAGCGTATCGCAACGCAAAGCTAGTGCTGTGCTGCCAGTTAGAGTGGGATGAGATGGCTGATATTATTGATGAAATTAATGAAGAGCTAAAGCAAGAGCGTATGCAGGCCCTGTTTGCCAAATATGGGAAATATGTTGGCGCCTTTGCTGCTGCGGTTGTTGCGATTGTGGTCGCTAGCCAAGCTTATACTTTATATGAACAATCATCTCGTGAAACGGCGGCTAATGCCTATTTCTCTGCCTTGGGCGAAGACGAAATCGGGGCAAGTCTTGCTGCGGCATCAGGTGACATGAATGACGGCTACCTTATGCTCTCTGAGTTTGTGACAGCCGCGGAGCTTGTCCGCAATGAGCAGTCAGCTGAGGCTGTTGCCCTCTATAACGCGATTGCCGCTGATAGTAGCAATCGTCAAATTTATCGTGATTTTGCGACATTGCTTGCTGTGCGCCATGCATCAGAAACAGCCGATGCAGATACGCTATTGGCGCAAATCGCCCCTGTCGCTGAGGCAGCTAGCCCGTTGCAAGGTCTGGCGCTTGAGTTGCAGGCTGATATTGCTTTGAAATCAGGTGATGTTGCGGCTGCCAAATCATATTTAGAGCAGATCGGTGATTTGCAGGATATTCCAAATGGTCTGCGTCAGCGTGCTGCCTCTCTTCTCATTGCCCTTGGGTCTTAACTGATACGCCCTGATAGAAAAAGTGAGCATTTGTGATGACACCATCATCTATCACCTCTTTTGTCTTAACAGCTGCGCTCGCCGTTACGCTGAGTGCCTGTAGTGAAAAAGAGCTCATCTTAAAAGGTGAACGCACAGCGGTTTTGCCAGCTTTGGATTTTGTTACCATTGATGCGGCTGCCGCGGGTGAAGGCGCCCAATTGGGTGACGCGCGTATCAATCGAGCGTTCACGCATGCTGGTGGCACCTCTGGTCATGCGATTGGCCATTTGTCATTGTCAGAAAGCCTCTCGCCAATCTGGCAGGCAAATATTGAAAAAGCACCTGATATCACGGTTGAACTCGCACAGCCTGTGATTGCCAATGATGCTGTCTATGCGCTAGGTGGTGATGGCATTCTCCATGCGCTAAACCTGAATGATGGCACAGCGCTATGGACACAAGAGGTTGAAGTGCTGATTGATGAGCCGCTCCCAGGTATCGCTGGAGGGATCGCCGCTTCAGATAATCATATTGTCGCGCATGCGAGCCAATTTGATTTGGTTTCACTTGACCCTGCCACGGGGGAAGTGCGCTGGCGTGTCACACATCCCGAACGCCTCAAAGGTGGGCCTACGCTGGTGAATGAAGAAGGGGTGCTTGTCTCTGATGTAAATGGGGAATTATATCTCTATGATTTAAAGACAGGTGCTGGGTTATGGCAACGCGCCGGCTTGCCAACCAATACGGTTGTGTTTGGGGCGCCAGCACCAGCCTATGCGGCGGCTGAAGTTGTCCTCGCAGGGGCAGGTGGTGAAATTGCCATCTATGACCCTGCTTCGGGGGATTTGCTATGGGCTGATAGCCTTGCCAGCTTAAACCCTCGTACGCCGCTGCAGGAATTGGGCGATGTGCTCGCCCATCCGGTGCATGATGGTAGCTTGTTATTTGTGATCAGCCAGTCAGGCCGCATGGTCGCATTCCAAGCGGCAACAGGTATCGAAATTTGGGAGCAACCTATTTCATCGATTGAAATGCCATGGGTCGCAGGCGATACCATCTTTGTCACATCTGTTGATGGCCGCTTATATAGCTTGCGCCGCAATGATGGGGCCGCGAGATGGATTGCAGAAATGCCGGGCGCTTTGCCACTGGGCACCTTCGCGTCTGAGAACATTCCCTCTTTCTCCATGCCTGTTGTGGCATCAGAGCGTGTCTATGTTTTAGACCGGAATGGTCATTTGCGGAGTTATAATGCGCAAACAGGCGCGCAGCTCTCTGATCAGAGCCTATCAGGGACGTTTACAACGCCGCCAACTGTGGCACAAGAATCGCTTATTTTATTAAATCATCAGGGCACATTATTTGTGTATCGTTAAAAGATCATGGTAACCATCGCCATTGTTGGCCGACCGAATGTCGGCAAATCAACGTTATTTAATCGCCTAACGGGGCGACAGCACGCGATTGTTGATGATCGGCCAGGGGTGACTCGTGACCGCCGGGAAGGCGAGGCAACGCTTGCTGGCATGCAATTTAATCTGGTTGATACCGCTGGTTTAGAACAAGCAAAGGACGGCTCTCTGGCCGCGCGCATGACCGCGCAGTCTGAACGTGCCATCGCATTGGCCGATATCATCTTGATGGTTATCGATGCCAGAGCGGGCCTATTGCCTGATGATCATCATTTCGCACGTCAGCTTCGCAAGTCGCAACGTCCTGTGATCCTGCTCGCCAATAAATGCGAAGGTAAGCAGGGCTCTGTTGGGGCAGCTGAGGCGTGGGAACTAGGCTTAGATATGCCGGTGCCTATCTCTGCGGCACATGGCGAAGGCCTGGTTGATCTGCATGATGCGATTTTAGACAAAGCAGATATGCTGGGTCTGACCGCTATGCTGTTTGGCGAAGAAGACGCAGATGAAGATGATGATGACGCGGGTAGCGCAGATGCCGCATCTGAGGACGGTTTTGAGCTTGATGAAGATGGCGTTATCACCTTCGAAGATGAACGTGACGATATTACCTTTGAAGAAGAGGAAGTGGGTCCTATCTCGCTTGCGATTATTGGGCGCCCAAATATGGGGAAATCAACGCTCATCAACACGCTCATCAAAGAAGATAGATTGCTAACAGGACCTGAGGCAGGGATTACAAGAGATGCGATCTCATTGCCATTTAGCTATCGCGGTCAGGATTATAAGCTTGTTGATACCGCTGGTATCCGTCGTCAGGCGCGTGTGGTTGATAATGTTGAGCGCCTTATGGTGGGGGATGCGGAACGTGCCATTCAATATGCGCAAGTTTGCGTCCTAATGCTTGATGCGCGCCAACCACCTCATAAGCAAGATATGGCGATTGCCCGTCATGTCGCCAATGAGGGCCGTGCCTTGGTCATCGCTGCCAATATGTGGGATGATGTGGATGACAAGCAGAAATCGCTCGACCAGATTTATGACAGGCTTCAAACATCATTGGCACAATTGCGCGGCATTCCGGTCGTGCCTATTTCTGGCTTACATGGCAAAGGGCTAGATAAATTATTCAAGGCTGTCACTTATATTGAACGCGTATGGAATACACGCATTTCAACAGGGCGGCTGAATCGATGGCTTGAGCCGATGCTTGAAGCGCACCCACCACCATTGGTGCAAGGGCGTCGTTTGCGCATTCGCTATATGACACAGATTAAATCCCGTCCGCCGACATTTGCGCTGTTTGTGAGCCGGCCAGCCGATTTGCCAGACCATTATCTCCGTTACTTAGTGGGAGGTTTACGCGCTGATTTTGGCCTTGATGGCATCCCTGTGCGGATGGTGATGCGCAAGGGGAAAAACCCTTACGTCAAAGACTAATCTGCGGTCAAAGCCAGCCTATTGCGCAGCTGACAAATGGCTCAATGCCTTGGTTAGCTCAGCGGTCAGGTCTGTTATTGTGTGGCCTAGCGATTGCAATTTATCGCGATTGAGCCTGTCATCAAAAATAGCGTGAGGCTTCGCGAGATAGAGATGGCGATTTATCTCAATTTGCAGCGCATAGGTGGGCCCGTGCAGCGTGCCATAATGTTTTGTGATATAGCCACCAGCATAAGGATAATTCCAGCTATGGCTGAGGCCAGTTCGTGCCATAAACCCATCAATGATATGGCGCAAGGGGGCAGGCAGGCTGCGCCCATGACAATCCCCAAAAATCACATCAGGCAATGATTTGCCATGGGCCTGTCCAGGCATGGAATGCACATCGATTAACAGCGCGTGGCCAAAAAGCTTGTGTCGCTGGGTCAGGGCGTTGTGTAAGTGCGCGTGATAAGGGGTATGAAACCTATCTCGTAATTCCTGCGCTACGGCAAAGCGCGGCGGGCTCTTATATAAGGGGGTGCGTTTCGCCGATAGGCGCGGCATCACCCCATAACCAGAGGTGATGTAAGCGCGATAGTCATCTTGGTCCCCATGTGATGGTATGTCATCTTCATATAACGCGCTATCAAAGGCATGGGCCGGCCGGTTGACATCTATCAGGGCGCGGCTCAATGAGGCCGCTAGCACACTGCATCCCTGGTCGGCAAAGACTGTCGCCAGTAAATCAGTACCAATATCTTCTAAGCTACGAAACCTCTCTAGCTCATAGCATCCTTGTGCAAGGATCTCTGTCGGATAAGAGCGTCCTCCATGAGGTAGGGAGAGGTATAAGGGTGTTGCCTCTCTCTCATATGCCGTTACCGCCGCTATATCAGCAAGAGGTAGAAGCTGGGCTGGATGATGATGAAAGAGAAATGATTTCATTCTTTATCGCATTATCTGGGCAAGGTAAGATTGGCGGATTGATGTCTTGACTATCCCCCATCTATCCCCTAAATAACAAGTCTCTTGCACCGCAAGATCGTAAAGATGACGGAGCGTTAGCTCAGCGGGAGAGCACCACGTTGACATCGTGGGGGTCACTAGTTC
>WTJA01000076.1 GCA_011524995.1 Alphaproteobacteria bacterium
GTGCTACCCTTGTTGGCCTGCTCAAGAAGCCGCGTGAGGAGGTTGCGGAGCTCAAGGCGCAGCATGATCGTGACCACCCAGGCGAGGTATTCTGCCCTCCTATCAGACCCCTAGGCATTGGTTCTGTGTGGATACGCCTGGCCCTGTCGGCTAGTCTGATCCAGCTGGAGGGCAGCCTGCGGGAGGCGGTAGGCTACCACCAGTATTGCATGGAGCCAGGTGGCTGCGAGATGGTTCTGCATGCGACAGAGGCGCTCCTCCAGGGCCGAACCGATCTGGTCTGCCTGCAGGTAGATGCTATGAATGCATTCAACTGCGTCACACGTGACGCAATAAGGGCAGCCATCCTGTCGCACCCTGCCTTGCACCCTCTCCTACCAGCCTATGATATGCTCTACACCAGGAGAGAGGGCGAGCTGTGGGTCCCGTGCTCAGCTGACCCCAGCGGGCCCCCTGCTGCCAAGCTGGTGTCTGCCCGTGGCGTGCGACAGGGATGCCCGCTGGGCATGGCCCTGTTCGCCCTTGCCATGGCCCCTGTCTACAACGGCCTGGCGCGGGCTGGCTGCGACCCACTTGGTAGGCCGGCAGCCTGCTTCGCCTATGCTGATGATGCCACCATCGTCTGCAGCGTGGATGGTTTACCAGGCCTCCTCACCAGGTTGGGCCCGGCGTATGCTGAGGTGGGCCTTTCTGTGAGGCATGGCCCTGGCAAGACTGCCCTGTATGCGCCTGTGGACAGCACAGCCAGGGTCCAGGGAGTGCTACAAGACCTTCCAGAGGACGCTCGCCCGTCTGTCGTGCACAGGATCACCCGCCTGCTAGGACGGCCCCTGCGCTCCCTCGATGACCCTGTTCCGTTGTCAACTGAGCTGGCGCCCGTGGCCGCCAGGCATGACCTCCTGCTCTCCCTGATCTGTGAGATGGCCACCGCTGGACACAACCATGCCTCCATGCGTCTGCTGCAGTCTTGCGGGGTCCGCAGGTTCCAACATTGGATGAGGACGATGGCCCCTGGGGACGTCTGTGGCTTCCTCCAGACCAGAGATGCAGCCGTTGTAGAATCCCTCGCCCATGTGCTGTCGTTTGCTGGACCACGCGCGCCTCCGCTGCTGGGCGGGTCGCTACCAGCGGAGCGGGCCTCCCTCCCCACCCTGCTGGGTGGTGCCAACCTCCCCAGGACCGCTGCTGAGGCCTCTGCTGCCCACATGGCCTCCTACGCTCTGGTGCTGGGCCCCCTGATTGGCAGGCTCGGCGTTGAGCCTGGCGACAGCATCACAGGTTGGCTAGCAGGCGAGCTCTCAAGAGCTGAGACCAGTGACCTCCCCTGGGCTCGTGCCCTCCGGGACGCCCACCATGCCACCACCGCGATCTCCCTCACACAGGCTGAGCTGGATCTCCTGAATGCGGCAGTCCCTCGCTCGCCACGGTTTGCCACAGCGGGAGATGCTGGCTCTGGCATCCTCGAGCTCCGCCCCCGCTTCCAGCAGCCCTCCTTCCCTCCCATCTCCAGCATCCTGAGCAGCAGCACCGGGTTCAAGCGATTGATGGCGCCAGCCAGCTCTCTGATCCGCGCACGCCAATTTCTGGACCTCCTGGACTCCGCCCCCGCCTCTGAGCGCCCTCGCATGTTGTCATCTTGTGGACAAGGCAGTCTCTCTTTCCTGCACTCCGACTCATCCCGCGTCCACAACCTGCCGGCCGAGGTTTACTGCTCAGCAGTGAGGACGGTCCTAGGGGCCCAGACTGCTGGCCCTGAGGACAGCCTTCGTGCCTGCCCGTCATGCAGCGAGGAACAGGACCCGGAGGTCAACCATCCAGGTGCTATGGAGGCCCACATACCGAGGTGCTCCAAGGGCCCCAACCGCCACATCACCCACAGCAGCCTGGCTGCCACCCTGCATGACGTCCTGCGTGACGCGGGTGCCCCTGAGCGTGATGTGCACATGGAGGTGAGGGCTGCTGAGGATGACGACTCCCGCCCTGGGGACGTAGCCCTTATCCAGCGCGACAGGACGGATGGGCAGCTCCTGCTTGTGGACCTGTCTGTTACATCCATTTTCCGCAGCGCGGCCCACGAGCCCTCCGCTGGACCTGGCTCCCTGGCTGCCAGTGCCGAATCTGCCAAGCTCAGCAAGTACCGCTTGGTCCAGCGCCACCGAGTGGTCCCCTTTGTGTTGGAGGATGGTGGGCGGTTGGGTGAGCATGCCCGGGCCCTGCTCATTGAGCTTGCAAAGCTTGCTGCCCGTAATGGTAAATGCCCCAAAGACCCCTCCACTGGCCAGCTCAGGATAGCCCAGCTGGTGGACAAATGGTGCCAATGGTTCAGCGTGACATTACACTCCTCTCAGGCGCGTCAGATGCGCCTGGGGCTAGGATTGGACTCCATCTGGGGTCCAATCACCCCCCTCTAGGTCCTCGCGGGGATCAGCCACAGTTCCTGACGTAGCGCCAGCTGCTAGTATGCACACAGTAGCTTTCGCCCTGCCGGAGTGTAATAACCGCTTTATTATACCAACAACGGTAACATTTGTATAATTCTGGAATTACACCAGCGGCCCCTGGGGGAAAGTTGTGATTGGAAAAAGTGCTAGGGCCTAGCGGCCCAGGTGGGTAGGTCCATAGGTGTCATCCAGGGAGAGGCCCAAGCGGATTTGCTTGGCAGCAGTGGAGTGCAGGGCGAGTGAGATCCACTCAAGCCACCTAGTGAGCAGCCAGGAAGGCCTAGGGTGTCCCCGGCGGTCAGTGGGGCACTTGCCCTGCTGGGTGGCGCGCACGGCCAGCTCCACCAGGAGGGCTCGGGCGTGCTCGCCTAGTCTGCCTCCATCCTCTAGGACAAAGGGGACAAAGCGGTGCCTGTAGATGAAGCCATGCGGAGGGGCGGGCTGATGTGGAGTCCTGGCAGAGGGGGAGCGATACTTGCCCAGTTTGGCTAGCTCCTGCGTAGCAGCCGCGTAGCCAGGGGTGTCCATGTGATCCAAAAGGGCTGCGCGGCCAGAGGCGGTGATGGAGACGTCCACTAGCAGGTGTTGGCCGGTTACCCTGTAGTTCAAGGCGGCCACATCGCCCGGCCTGTGGCCGCTAGTTGTGGCATCGCTCTTTACCTCGAGCTTGACTTCGTCCTCATGGGTCCCAGCATCGATGAAGATGGATCGCACACAGCGGGCCAGCTTGTGGTGCATAAGGTGCCTGTTGGAGCCGCGTGGGCAGCGAGGGATGTGCATCTCCTGTGCACATTTGAACTGCCGGGTCGGGTCCGCAAGTACCC
>WTJA01000102.1:0-8574 GCA_011524995.1 Alphaproteobacteria bacterium
AGGTTGGTGGAGCCAGACGGGATCGAACCGACGACCTCATGCTTGCAAAGCACGCGCTCTCCCAGCTGAGCTATGGCCCCACGACCTATGTATCAAAAGCCACATGACTTCGGATGTCGGTGTTTATTATCTATCGACACTCTAAGGTCAAGCATTTTTTCGAAAAAGGATACAAAAATTCTTGTCTCTGTATCCTCACATGGTTAGCGGCGGCCTATGATAAGACATTCCCTCTCACAGGCCACTCTAAATTGGGTCTTTAAGCCTATGGATTTTCGCCTAACGCATCAATCACAGCTTGATAGCGAATCTGGCCATCTTTGACATTCAAGCCATTCGCAAGATGCGGGTCATCATCAAGAGCAGCAACACCCTTTTCTGCCAGAGCCAATGTAAATGGCAATGTTGCATTATTGAGCGCCTCTGATGAGGTGCGTGGCACTGAACCTGGCATATTAGCCACACAATAATGAACGATACCATCAACGATATAGGTTGGCTCATCATGCGTTGTGGCCTTCGATGTCTCAAAGCACCCACCCTGGTCAATCGCAACGTCAACCAAGACCGCGCCTTGCTTCATTTCTGATAGCATGGCCTTGCTAACCAAACGTGGCGCGCTTGCACCTGGAATCAAAACAGCACCGACAACCATGTCAGCTTTCCTGACGCAATTATCGAGCACATCGGCGCTTGAATAGCGTGTTGTTACTGATGGACCAAAAATGTCTGATAAGTAACGTAGACGAGGCAATGACTTATCAAGGATTGTGACGCGTGCGCCCATACCGACAGCCATCTTGGCAGCATTCACACCAACAACGCCGCCGCCGATGATAACAACTTCTGCTGGCTCTGTGCCAGGCACGCCAGAGATAAGCATACCGCGACCACCCGCATTGGCCTTCAAATGGGCAGCCCCCTCAATCACAGACAACCGGCCAGCGACTTCTGACATCGGCGCCAATAGTGGCAAACCACCAGAGGCATCTGTAATGGTCTCATAAGCAATCGCTGTACAGCCTGACTCCATCAAGCCACGTGTTTGCGCGGCATCAGCTGCGAGATGCAAATAAGTAAAGAGGATATGATCGGGACGAAGCTGAACCCACTCAGATGGCTGTGGTTCTTTGACTTTTACAATCATTTTTGCTTGGCTGAATACAGATTGTGCATCTGGCAAAATCTTGGCACCAGCGGCCTCATAATCCGCATCAGATGCGCCAATACCCTGACCAGCGCCTGTTTGAACAAGAACCTCATGCCCACGACGTGTGAGCTCTGATACAGATGATGGCACAAGGCCAACTCTGGCTTCTTTGACTTTAATCTCTTTTGGCACACCGATAATCATCGTCGCACTCCCTCATGTGACTAGGTAGAAATGATGGTTTCACGCTAGCGCAAAGCACAAAAAATGTGATTGCGTTTTTCATCCCTCAAAAGAGAGTAATTCGTTTTTTATTTTGAGAAATTTATTAATTATGATGATATATTCGAATATCATTAATTAATGATGAATAATACACGATGCTACAAACATCATTTGGAGGGAAAATGGACAAAATTGATAAGATGATTCTATCGCATCTGCAGGAAAATGCCCGCATGTCCAATATTGATTTAGCAGCCGAGGTGGGCCTATCACCATCGGCCTGTCTGCGCCGTGTTGCCTTGTTGGAAAAAGCGGGCACAATTGAAGGATATCACGCTAGCCTTAGCCTAGACAAGCTTGGTCATTCGGTTGTGGTGTTGGTGCATATCACGCTACATGGCCAATCAGCTGAGATGATGGCAGAATTTGAAGCTGCGATCCAAGATGTCCCGCAGGTTTTGGCCTGTTTCCTTGTCGCAGGTGAGAATGATTATTTGCTGCGGATTGCCGCGCAATCAGTGGGTGATTTTGGACGCATTCATACAGAATACCTCTCCAGCCTGCCGCATGTCTTGCGGATGGAGTCTAATTTCGTCATGCGCACTGTGCTGAATCGCGGGCTAAATGCAGAGGACATCTAGGCGTCCCGATGCCCCAATGCGACACCATAGGCGTGGATAGCCGCGCATTTTTGCGTGAGCGCTGACCAATCATCATGAGAGGCAATGCGCTCCCAGAGGCGCTCCACCTCTTCTATCACAAGGCTAGCCTGCGGTTCATCTGCTTTAAAATAGTCATGGGTACGCGGCTTGGCGCGCGCGCCACCTTCAGCAAGGGCCGCAAAATAAGGGGCAAAGTCAGCCCCTGCATACAGATCACGCGGCGCTGTTAAGTGGCCGTATAAATCAAAACACGCCCCATCAAATGACACAGCTGATTCGCGTGCTGCTTTGAGGAAGGCATTCATGATCGGCACGCCGTCAAGGGCCTCGATGCCCAATCGTTGCAATAGCAAGGCCACCATTTTGGATTCCATCTCTGCAAAAAAGCCAGAAAGCGCCTGTTCCAAGGCCGCCTGTGGCACCTCATCAATAAAGCAATCGGCGAATCGACATAAAGCCCATAGCGCCGCATCAGGTTGGCGACCATAGGCATAGCGCCCTTGTTGGTCAAAATAGGCGGCGGTAAATGAGGGGCTGAGATGTGGTAAAAACCGCCATGGGCCATAATCAAAGGATTCGCCCGTTAGATTAAAATTATCTGTATTCAGAACACCATGCACGAAACCAGCCGCCATCCAGCCTGCTGTCATATGCGCAACACGGGCAGCAAAGGCAGATAGGAAGGCAGGCACCAACTCTGCGAGTGGGGCGTCTGGGTCGATGGAGGGATAGCTACCGTCGCCATAGTAATGGCGCACCACATAACGGAGTAATTGTTCCTTTTCAGCTGTTTGCTTCAAATAATGAAGCCGCTGGAAGCTGCCGATCCGGATATGGCTATGCGACAAGCGCACGAGATAAGCCGAGCGCGCAGGTGACGGCTCATCATGACGGGCTAGCGCCTCACCCGTCTCAACAACCGATAAGGTCTTGGAGGTTGGCACGCCCAGTGACTGCAACATTTCAGTCGCCAATATCTCTCGGACAGCGCCCTTGAGCGTCAGCCTGCCATCTCCTTGGCGCGAAAAAGGCGTCTGGCCTGTGCCCTTTGTCCCTAAATCTAAAAGGCGCTCTGTGCCAGCTTGTTTGATTTGCGCAAAAAGAAAGCCGCGCCCATCCCCAATATCTGGGTTATAGACGCCAAATTGATGCCCGTGATAGGCCAGCGCCAAAGGGTGCGGAAAGGATCCCTCAAAGGGTGTAAAATGCGCAAAATGAGATAACCAAGCCTCATCAGACAGCCCGTCTAGCCCGATTGATTGCGCCGCCTCGTGATTGCGGTAACGCAAGATGGCTTGGGGCGGTTTGGCCGCGGAGACAGGCACAAAAAAAGACGAGCCTAAGCTAGCATGAAGAACGGTAAACAGATGTGACATAAATCTATCCAAAATCGACTGATAAGACGAAAATACGCTAGACAGCGCCAGAAAACTAGCCGATGTGAAAGAGATAGCAATGTCTTTGTAAAAAGCAATCACTAAGGAGAGATCCATGTCAGTGTCACATCTTTCAGCTCACCAGCGCCTTCAGGACGACCTCACACGCGTTTTGCAACCGATTGATGACGCCCGCGGCCTGCCAAATGATGCTTATGTTGATAGCGCTTATTACAAAGCCGAGCGTGATAGCGTCTTTGCCAAGAACTGGTTTGCCATTGGATTTGGCAAGGATGTGCCAGAGGCTGGCTATGTGATGCCGGTTGATTTCATGGATGTGCCGCTTTTAATCGCCCGCAATAAACAAGGCGAGGTCAATGTCTTCCAAAATGTCTGCCGTCACCGCGGCATGAAACTGGTTGAAGAGCCGCAGCGCTTGAAAGGGCCTATCACTTGCCCGTATCACGCCTGGGCGTACGACCTTGATGGCTTCTTGAAGGCGACACCACATGCCGGTGGCCCAGACATTCACAGCCATGACTCTGTGCCGATGGATGATTTGCCGCTCAATAAGGTACGCTCTTATGTGTGGCGTGATGTGGTCTATGTCACCCTTGATGAGGAGACTGCCGAATTTGAAGACTATGCAGGCGATTTGATGGCACGCTGGGCTGATTTTGAGCAGCCTATCTATACAGGGGGCGCTGATAGTGGCTTTACCCTCGATTTAGCATGTAACTGGAAATTGGGCGTTGAGAATTACTGTGAAGCTTATCACTTGCCATTCATCCATCCTGATCTGAACAGCTATTCTCGCTTGCAGGACCACTATAATATTTTGGACCATGCTGTTTATTCAGGCCAAGGCTCCCTTGTGTATAACCCGCAAATTTCAGATGACGGCCGCAGCTTCCCCTCATTCGAAAATCTGCCTGCCAAATGGGATACCGGCTCTGAATATTGTGCCCTTTTCCCGAATGTATTGCTTGGTGTGCATAAAGACCATGCTTTTGCCATCATCCTCACCCCTGCCGGGCCGGAACGAACCGTTGAGCGTATTGAACTCTATTATGCCTCCGAAGATGTGGCGCAGGCGGCATATGATGATATGCGCGCTGTGAACACAGCTATGTGGAAAAAGGTATTTGAAGAAGATATCCAAGTGGTAGAAGGCATGCAAAAAGGCCGTCATGCCCCGCTTTATGATGGCGGGAAATTCTCATCGATGATGGATACGCCAACGCATCACTTCCATAAATGGGTGGCAAGTGAAATGTTAGAAAAGGCGAGCTAAGGCGTGCCAATAATAGACGGGCGACAAAGCCAAAAAGCTTAGTCGTCCTCTTCCTCATCGGCATAGATGCTATCTAATTTGCCGGATAACACATAGTCAGTGATGAACTTGCCTAGGCGCGTTAATTCATCATGGAACCTCGTCCCTTTCACGCCATCCAACCCCGTAAAGCCCGCCGCTTGCGCACGCACAATTGAGAGATCAGAGATAGGCGGCGCTAAAATCACATCCATATCACCAATCGCATCTGTTAGCATCTTAAGATTACGCTGCTGTGGTGAAATACGGTTCGGCACCAAAATAATATGCGGCGCGACAAGGCCGGCACTTTCTTTGCGTTCACTGAGGTCAGTGATGAAATCAATGGTCGGACGCAAATCAGCCCAAGACAAAGAGGTTGGCACCAAAACACATTGCGACAGCATAACCAACTGCCAAATATTACCAAGCCCGCCGCCAGCTGTATCCACAACCGTCAACGTCGAATTATCTGAAATCAGGCGCCGATAAACACCATCTAGCGTAACAGCATTAACCCCATCATAGCGGTCGCCAATGGGAATGTGACGCGCCAAACTGACCGCATTGCTGGCCCCCAATAATTCAATTGCAGAACCTTGCGGGTCAGTATCAAGCAAGCTGACTTTTAAATCTGAAAAGGTCGATTTAAAATAATCAGTCAAAAAGGCCGTGAGCGTTGATTTCCCAACACCGCCTTTGATATTTGCTAAAAAAATCGCTTGTCCACCCATTTGCATGAGCTTGCCTCCCTTATCGTGCCACGACAGTGACATACTTCGCTTCATTAGTCACATGCAATTCTTAATTTTTGTTACAAAAAGAGAGATTTAAGGGTGATATGAAAGAATAGATGACAGCTAGTGTGTAACTGTCTAAATTAGGGAAAATTCATTCAGCAAATGAAGGGCACAGCTCCTTCACATGGGCGGAGGGGTCATGCGTGACCAGATTGTGCAATCAATAAGCCATATTGGGGCAAAGCTTAATAGCAGCATTGCCTTTATCGGCTTTACATCAAAGACCATGTTGGCAGCCTTGCATATTTTGGCACGCGGACGCGCAAAGGCCCAGCCGACAAGATTGCGTCATCTCGTGGCTGAGATTAATACCGCTGGCATTGAAGCGTTGCCGATTGTGATTTTGATGTCTGCCATGATTGGCGTGATGCTTGCGATCCAGGGCATCCATTCGTTGCGCATATTTGGTGCTGAGACACAAGTGACCTTTGGCCTCGCGCTGTCTATCCCACGCGAATTTGCCCCGCTTATCACAGGTATTTTGGTGGCTGGCCGCTCTGGCTCTCAATTAACAAGCCGCGTGGGATCGATGCGGCTCAATGGTGAAATTGATGCGCTTACCGTCATGGGGATTTCGCCCATGCGTTTTGTTGTGGCGCCGTCTTTTTTGGCGCTCATTATTTGCCTACCCATTTTGGTAGCGATTGCCAATATCGCCGCCTTTGGCGCAGCGGGCCTTTATATTGATGCCTCGCTTGGCATAGGGCCGCAAGCTTATTGGGCGGATATCCTAGCTGTTGTCGCCTTAGAAGATCTGTATCACAGCTTTTCCAAGAGCCTTGTTTTTGCCATTTTGATCGGCGCCATCTCCATTGCGATTGGTATGCGCGTCTCTGGTGGTGCTGACATCTTAGGGAAGGCAACAACCTCATCTGTGGTCTCATGTATCTCTGCTATCATCGCAGCAGATGCGGCCTTTGCCTTGTTACTCTAGGAGCGAAGCGATGAGCGCATCAGACAGACAAGCCCCGCCCATTAATGTCAAATCACTGCAAGGTGGCTATCACGGTCAAGCTGTTATCCATGATTGTTCTATGGAGATTCAGGCAGGCGAAATTGTGGTCATCATGGGGGGCTCTGGCTCTGGTAAATCGACCTTTTTACGCCATCTGATTGGCCTGAAAGAGCCGATGCAGGGTGATGTCGAGCTTTTTGGCCAATCACTTTATCATGTTGATGAATTTGAACGGCTAAAATTATTAAAAGGGATTGGTGTGGCCTTCCAATCTGGCGCGCTGTTATCATCGATGACTGTTGCGCAGAATGTCGCCCTGCCTTTGATCGAACATACCGATCTAGATGAGGCAACAATCGATCTAATTGTGCGCATGAAATTGGATTTCGTCGGCCTGTTGGGTAAAGAAGATTTATTACCGTCAGAATTATCTGGCGGGATGCTGAAACGAGCGGCTGTTGCCAGAGCCATTGCCCTTGATCCGCGCCTTACCTTTATGGATGAGCCATCGGCTGGTCTTGACCCTGTGATTGCAGCGGCCCTTGATGATTTGATCATTAAGTTAAAAGAAACGTTGGGCATGTCAGTTGTGGTTGTAACGCATGAACTCGATTCGGCCTTTAAGATTGCAGACCGTATCGTTGTCCTCGACCGCGGCTATATTATTTTTACAGGCACTGTGGCAGAGCTGAAAGCAAGCCCTAGCCAGCGTATTCAAAACCTCATTAACCGTGTAGCGGAAGAAGAAGAATTTGACCCAGAGGCGCATTTAAAGCGCCTATTTGGTGAAGATTAAGAGTGGGAGCCTATCATGAAACTCAAATCATCTGATTTTGCCGCTGGCTTATTTGTTGTCATTGGCTTGGTTACTATCATTGCCATGTTCATCATTGTCAGAGGCCAATTTGAACGCACGGATAGCTATCACACCTATTTCACAAATGTGGCAGGGCTACGTCCTGGTGCGGCTGTGGTCTATGAAGGCTATATCATTGGGGCCGTCGAAGATATCACGCCAGAAGCCACTGATACAGGCATGACCTTCCGCATCGATCTAGAAGTCAGTCACGGATGGGCCATTCCCCAAGATTCAATGGCAGAGATTGCGGCGCTCTCACTCCTCTCAGCGCAATCCATCCAAATTGAAGCCGGAACAGGCACAGCGCTTGCCCCAGACTCTCTTATCCCGTCTCGCCCCGCGACAAACCTTATGGCTGAATTAGGTCGGACAGCCGACCAATTTGCTCAAATTGCAAGCACCAGCCTTGTGCCATTGCTTGAGACTGTTGATGATTTGCTGAAAGAAGATGCTCGTGATGCGCTGGCAGGCCTCACAGACCTCACAAAAAGCGTGAATGATGGCGTGCCGCAAATTATTGAAACAGTGAGCCGTACAGCAGACAATCTCGAACTCGCCTCACAATCCGTTGTCGATATGGCAGGTGATGAGACTAAGTCAAAAGTGGATGAGGCCTTAAATAATGTGATGGCAGCGGCCGATAATATTAATGCAGCTAGCCTCTCTTTAAAACAAGCTAGCACCGAAGCGGGGTCTGCTGTAACAGAGGTTAGCCAGTCTCTTAGCGAAAGCTGGCTAGCAGATGTTGACCGAATCCTAGGGCGCATCGATAATTCAGCGGCAACCCTAGAAGCCATTACCAAATCAGCCCTTGCTTCGACTGATGCGGTGGGTGCCTTCGCCAATGGTGACGTGCAGAACAAAATCATGAAACTGATTGATGATGTTGAGATTATCCGCGCCAATCTAGAAGTCGCAAGTGAGTCTGTCATGGTAGCAACCGATAATGCCGCCAACCTGTCAGACATCTCAGAAGATAGAATTGACGCCTTCTTGCAGAAGTTGGAGAGCGCGGCGCTCAACGTTGAAGAAATGACGGCCCGTCTGCGTGATGATCCGTCCATCATCATCAGAGGCTCTAATTAAGGAGAAATTAGGATGACAGCTCTTAAAAAGGATCTTGGCCGACCCTCTATGAAATGGGCGCCGTTGGTTGCGATATGCGCGAGCTTAGTCCTCGCTGCTTGCGCGGCAGCCCCGGCACGGGTGGCTGATAAATATTATGATTTGCAGCC
>WTJA01000102.1:8674-11650 GCA_011524995.1 Alphaproteobacteria bacterium
CGCGGCTCAGGCTATGAGGCTGCTGTCCTCGCGATGCAAGATGCCTTGGCTGATGTCATTGCGCGCCTTGCCGCTGATATGCGGCAATCGCTTTAATCAATATCATCAAGCTCGTTCAGGAGGATATCCTGAGCGAGCGCTGCGATACCAACGGCTTCGCCACACCAATCATCATCAAAGGTCGCTGGCCAAATCGTCCCCATATCAGAGGCAATATCTTCTGCGGCAGGGGTTGGCGCATGTCTGCGACAGCGCCCTTCTTTGCTTTTTGTTTGGGACTGATGGGTTATCTCATCCCAATAAATACAATCTTTGCAAAAGGTACGTGGCATATCTCGCCTCACAGAACCCGCTGCGCCGGCGGCAAAGCAGCATATAAGGACGCACCCGCATGACTAGCAAAGCCATGGGCGCGACATTTATCTAAGAAATAAGACAGCATATCCTCTAGTGACAATGGCAGCCGGTCTTCAAATTTCACCGTGGCTGTGAGGCGACGCACAAGCGGTTCTGGTAGGAACAAAGATGCAAAGAGATCAGCATCAAGCAACAGCGCGCCGCTATCATCTGACCTAGGCGAAAGGGTCCTATCATGCACAGGGGATGTCGCTAGCACCATATCTGTGAGCTTTGGTAAGAGGCGTCGGTCAATCCCCCCCTTCATCAAAAGCGCAAAGGCCTTCGTGAGGGAGGCTTGTTCTTGCCAATAAGGGGCCCGGCTCCGCCATCTGCCCAAATGCTTGAAATCATGAATGAGCGCAGCGACAAGAAGCACATCACGGTCTTGGCGCCCGATACCAGCCTTATCAGCTAGCAAGCCCGCGGCACAAATGACCTGCGCTGTGTGAGCCTTATTATGATAGGGATTGGCGTGATTGCGCCGATCATGCCACTGACATAATTGGAGAACAGCCTCAAATGGTATCCCAGACGCGCGCAGGCAGCCTGATGAGGATAGGCCGGCCCACTTCATCGCCTCCATAAGCGATAATCGCCGCCATATAGGGCTAAGCTGATGTGGCACAGATAGGAGAGATGTCGGCCATCTGCGGCTAACATAAGAGCGATGCGGGAGCGATGAAGGGGTGCCGGCGCGAGTCATCTCTTCTGCGTCCCCTCACCTACAGCACAAATTCTAGCTCTGCCTGATTCCCATTTTCAAGCATTGTAAACGTCACCTGACTTGCAATAGCGGTCACCAAAGTTAACCCATGTCCCCCTTCTTCAGGCTTACGATGATCAGCTGACCAGCTTTCTGGGTCTGATGGGGGCGCATTATCGGTAATGGTGATACGCAATCGGTCAGCTTCAAAGGTGAATTCCATAATAAATTCACCAGCAGGGTCTCCCCCTTGAAAGCCATAACGCACCACATTCTGTAGAATTTCACCAACAGCAATATTGATATCTAATTCACGGCTTGGATAATTATGCGCTGTGAGGACACCACGTACCGTTGAGCGTGCGGTGGACAAGCTCTCAGCTACGGCAGGGAAGGCAAAACGTCCAGCGTCACTCATGCGGCTTCCCCTTTTTCATCTGGTTTGGTGACCACGAGAATGGTGGCATCATCATGGGTCGTCAGCTTACCTGTTTCAAATAGCGACATGATACCGCTTACTTTATCTTGCGCAGACTCGCCGCCCAAGCGACGTGATAGCGAGGCAAGCCCACCTAGGCCAATTTCACGCCCTTTAAACTCTGCCTCAGTAATGCCATCGGTTGTGAGGAATAAATGCGCCCGTGTCAGATTAAAGTGATGGGGTGTTAATTCTGCTTGATCATAAGGGGCAAGACCAAGCGGGATGGTTTGCGATTCGATGGTTGTCACCTCATCCGCATCCATCGGGATGATAACAGCCGCCCCATGACCACAATTCACAAACTCAACAGCCCCCGTTTCACAATCAAGCCACCCAACAGCAAATGTCACAAATTTATCAGACGCCACATCAAGGAATTCATAATTGATGGTATCAGCCATATCAGCCGCGCTAAATTCTTGACGTGCCAACCGGCGGAACAGCGCGATTGAGCGTGCCATCATCAGCGAGGCCGTAATGCCCTTACCCGCCACATCACCTTGGCAGAAGGCCAGCCTGTTTCCGACACGCATATGGTCAAAAAAATCACCAGACAGCTGACGGGCCGGAATCACGTGCCCTGCGGCAAATCCCTCTTTATCAGGGGCTGGCATGAGCGAAGCCTGTGCTTCTTCTGCCTGTGCTAAATCACGTTGCAATAATTGGTCCGAAATGGCTTGCTGGGTCAATTCAACATTCGATAGGGCGAGGGCTAGTATCTCGGCAAGTGCCTCTAGCAGCTGTAAATCTTCAGGAGCAAAATTGCCGACCTCATCACCCTCACGCCGATTAATAGCCTGGATCGCACCAAAGGTCTTTTCTTTTGATTTCACCGGCGCTGTTGCAGTCGAGAGTGTTTGAAAACCAGAGCCTGAATCAGCGGCTTTATAGTGGGCCTTATCTTTGGTGGCATCTGCCACAAGCTCGCCCTTCTCTTCTGTAAATGCGCGGCCAACCAACCCCTTATCCTGTGGGACTTTTAATCCCGTAACATCAACAGGACCGACACATACCGCACATTCTAGCACCGCCTCATCCGGACGATGCAGAAACAGCGAGCCTGCTTCAGCTGATAACGTCTCAAGAACATAGGGAAGTGCCCACTGCAAACCAGCCACTGCGTCACCCGTTTCAGCAAAGCGGCGCATTAATCCGCTTAGCAAATCCAAATGATTTAAGGTGGGAATATCATAGCTCATTGATAGCACTCCCTCATAAGCCACGCTGACGTGGTATGATGGTCGAGTTACAAGGCTTAGCCGAAGCTTCCAGGCGTAAAGCCGCCGCCGCCATTGCCACCACCATTTGAGTCATCACTGCCTGATGACGGAGATGCGGGGGCCGCTGGGGCTGCAGCTGGTGCAGCCGGGGCTGCTGGTTCAACGCCGCCAAG
>WTJA01000033.1 GCA_011524995.1 Alphaproteobacteria bacterium
TCGAACTTCCACGGGGTATTAGCCCCACAGCGACCTCAACGCTGCGCGTCTACCAGTTCCGCCACAGCCGCACAAAGGTCTCTCTCATCGCTTGCCTTGCATAAGGGACACCCTCGATGGGTGGGCGATAAGGCAGGCCACCTTTCCCCAAGCGGGGGCGGTTTGGCCGTACCCTTCTATGTCATTTTCATCGCGATTGATCAAGTGCAATCTTTTGGGTCGGCAGGCAAATCTGCCACAGCCAATTTCCGTTCACGCATCCAGCTATAGAGGCCTGCTCCCACGACGATGCTGCACCCAATATAAGTGGCGCTATCGACCTGTTCACCAAGGATCAAAATCCCAGCCCCTACACCGAACACCACGCGAATATAGCGAAACGGGCTAATCACAGAGACATCCCCGAGGCGCATGGCTGTCGAGACCGCCAAGGTGCCAATCGCGGCTGTGATAATCAGCCCCGCCACATATAAGCTCGCTTGCCCAGTTGGCATCTGCCAATCTTGGCTCAGGGCCATCATCCCGATACCCGTGATAAAAATCATCACAGACCCGTAATAAGACAGCGCAAAGGTTGAGATTCGCGCTGGCATAATACGTGTGCCAAAATCACGGATGGCCATACCCGCCACCCCGACAAGGGTAAAACTGGCATAGACATCAAAGCCATCCATGCCAGGGCGGATGATGATAAGCACCCCAACTAGCCCGGCGAGCAAGGCTAGGACACGGCGCCATCCCACGGCTTCCTTTAAAAACACAGCCCCCATGAATGTTAAGACCAAAGGCAGAGACTGCATAATCGCTGTTACGGTTGAGAGCGGGGCATAGGCCACCGCAATAATCACACCAATGATGCCAATCGATTCACCGATACAACGCATGATCATAGCCGGATGCGTATAGGCCCTATCAAGGAATATGTCCCCCGACCGCGCCATTAATAATGCGAATAGCGCTGACATACCAAGCCCCAGTGCCATCACGACCATACCCAAGGGTAAAAACTGGCTAGAGAGCTTTAGGAACAGATCCCCCATCATGAAGAAGAACATGCCGATGACCATCAATATAATGGCGCGCAAAATCGGAGGCATTGTGGCAAACATCAGGTTGCTCCTTCGGATAGGCCGGCTACCAACACACCATCACAAGATAGATCGCACCATAGACAGCACCAAGTGCGATGAGTGGCATAAACCGTTCCATGATGAGCTCCCCTATCAAAGCGCAAGACGTGCCTCATTATCCCTCTATCGCAGAAAGAGCCCCTTTGCACAGTAGAAATTCACACTAGCACGAAACACGTATGTCAGCCGAATAAGGGCACTAGCGGGCCGCGCGCCGATAATTTTGAGGGGTTTGTCCGGCATCTTGAGAGAATACTTCATAAAAGCGAGACAAAGATCCAAAGCCGCTATCAAGCGCGATGGTGAGAATCTTCTCATCGGTTTCAATCAGCGCTGATTTAGCGTGATAGATGCGCAATTTTGTGAGGTAACTCGTAATTGAGGTACCAAAGGCTTTTTGAAACAGCCCCATCGCATACCCATCTGACACCCCGCCTGCCCCGGCGATATCTGATACGGAAATGGGCTGCGTATAATGCTCTGCCATAAAGCGGATCATCAGGTGCATCCGCTTCAAATGGCGGCCTTTGCTTGTACCTGCGGCAAGCGCGTTAGCCTCGTTCGTTCCAGCCCAACCCATATTATTTTGGCGACGCAACCGACATTGCAATTCAGTACGCGCCAACTCTAAGAGAGCGGGATTATCACTCATATAATCAGTAAGCCATCTCTCAAAACTGGCATCATCACCACTCATCGCCTGCTGCGTCGTCACCAAATGGCCCGATAATAAATACCCTGTCACCTCATCGGCGAGGCCAAGCGACAATAATTCTTGCAAGGGCAAGTTAGCGACATAGACATGACCTTGGCCGCTACAGTGGGTCACACGGTGCGGTAATTGCCCCCACAACAGACAGAGATGACCAGATCGCGCCTTGGCCGTGCCGGCATGAGTAATGAAATCCAAATCACACTGATCAGGGAAAATCACCTCAACATGGTTGTGGTTATGCATCGATTCCATAGGAACAGGACGATGTTTTTGCATAAAAAACCCGTCAGGAAATAAAGTGGTCGATCGTAAAAATGGCACATCCATATGGTGAAATTGCCATGATTTTCGGAATAGGCAAAGAAAAAATATGAGAATTCCGGAATGATTTCACAGATTGGCGGAAGCCAGTCAGGAAAGAATCACTTCATACTCAACAATACCGGTTGTGGTTGTGTGTTTCAGAGCAAAGACATAACTATCATGGAAGCCTGAGGAAACAGGCACTACTTTTTGGGAGGATCCTTATGAAAAAGACACTCGCCGCGCTAGCGACGGTTGCGTCTCTTGGTCTGACATCTGCAGCAAGCGCAGGTACGCTTGTGATCAACACAGATACGTCTGACCCAGCACCGAAAGCAGCGTTTCAATATATCATTGATAAGTTTGAAGCTGAAAACCCAGATGTGACAGTCGAATGGAACTTGTTCGACCATGAAGGGTACAAGCAGTCAATCCGTAACTTCTTGAACACAAATCCACCAGATGTTGCGAACTGGTATGCGGGTAACCGTATGCGTCCGTTCGTAAAAGCTGGTCTTTTTGAAGATGTGTCAGACATCTGGGCCGATACAGGCTGGCAAGATGGTGAATTGAACAGCTCAATGGCCCATGCGAAGAAGTCAATGACTATCGCAGGTCGCCAGTGGGGTGTACCTTACACATATTACCAGTGGGGCATCTACTACCGTAAGGATATCTTTGAGAAGCTAGGCATTGCTGTACCAAAGACATTTGACGAGCTTGTAGAAGCATCTGCCACATTGAAGGCAAATGGCGTCACACCATTCACAATTGGTTCAAAGTATCTTTGGACAACAGCTGGTGTGTTTGACTATTTGAACCTACGCACAAATGGCTATGAGTTCCACATGGACCTAGCGCTTGGTAAAGTGCCTTACACAGACCCTCGCGTACAAGCCACATTCGATAACTGGGACCGCTTGGTAAAGCCTGGTTACTTCATCGAAAACCATGCAGCATATAGCTGGCAGGAAGCTTTGACACCAATGGTGAAGGGCGAAGCTGCGATGTATGTCATGGGTAACTTTGCGGTTGCACCATTGCGTGAAGC
>WTJA01000046.1 GCA_011524995.1 Alphaproteobacteria bacterium
ACTAATTTCCATCCTGTGGGAGGTGAGGCAGTGGCTGAGTTAGGGGGCATAACGGTTCGCTCTATCGTCTTTTGAGGCGCAACCACGTTAGTAAAATTGCCGAACCTCTTGAAAGGCGAGCGCTGCTGAGCCACATTGCTGGTATGTCTTCGTTTTCACTTATGTGAGGCTCTTATGTCTATTCGTCCTATTCATTTCACCAGCCAAGCTCGTCCGACAATGGAAGGTGCTGGCGTGCATCTACATCGTGTATTTGGGTTCGGAGAGACAGAGCCGTTTGATCCCTTTTTGATGATGGATGATTTCCGCAATGACGATCCGCAAGCCTATGCGCGTGGTTTTCCATGGCATCCTCATCGCGGTATTGAGACGATTACCTATGTGTTAAAGGGGAATGTTGAACATAGTGATTCGCTTGGTAATACAGGCGTTTTGTCAGATGGGGCGGTTCAATGGATGACCGCAGGCTCTGGTATCATCCATCAAGAAATGCCATCAGGAAATGAAAAGGGTGAAATGCACGGATTTCAGCTCTGGGCTAATTTGCCAGCCGACCAGAAAATGTGCACACCGCGTTATCAAGATCTGCAGGCCTCTGATATCAATCACCTGACTGATGATGATGGCACCCATATCAAAATTATTGCCGGTGATTATCGGGGGTACAAGGGACCTGTAGATGGGATTGATACTGACCCGTCCTATCTTGACATCACCTTACTGCCAAATGTGAAAAAGCGCTTTCCGTTCGATACGAGACGTCAGGGTTTCGCCTATATCTTCGAAGGTTCGGCAAATTTTGGGAATGCCTCTGCGCCTTTTGGTGTGAATGTCGAAAAAGAATTCAATGGGGAAGAATTAAAAATCAGAGACCAATCTGGTAATCGCACTTTGGTCGTGTTTGGTGCTGGTGACGAAGTGGAGGTCACAGCAGGTGAGGCTGGTGTGAGGTTCTTGCTCGTGTCTGGGGCGCCGTTGCGTGAGCCTGTTGCCTGGCATGGTCCTATCGTGATGAATAGCCGCGAAGAATTACAAAAAGCCTTTCAAGAATTGAATACGGGGCAATTCATCAAAGAGGGGGCCGCTGGTTGGGTGGGAAGCCCGCGCCCACGCCGCTAGGCTGCCTCCCTTTTTAGGAAATGATTGACATTTTTGCCTGACTGCCGGACCGTTTCATATTGGTTCGAAGTGAGGGGCAATAATGCGTTTCAAAGATAAGAAAATACTCATCACCGGGGCATCTGGCGGTATCGGTCAGGTCGTCGCAGCAAAGTGCGAGCAAGAAGGCGCGCAGCTTTTTACAACTGATAGGGCTGGTGCTGTCTCTGCCATTGGCGATTTAACAGATGCGTCTTTTTGTGATGCGCTCCCCCAGCTTGCCTCAGATGCGATGGGCGGCTTGGATATTGTCATGAATAATGCAGGCGTGATTACCCGCGGCGATATTACCACAGCGACTGATGATGATTACGTGCTCACGATGGCGGTTAATATCGAGGCCCCGTTTCGGATTTGTAGAGCCGCTATTCCCTTGCTTGCCGCAACAGGGGGCGGCGCTATTGTCAATACCGCGTCTTGCTGGGGTCTTTATCCAGGGTCAGCCCATCCGCTTTATGTAATGTCGAAGGCAGCGCTCGCTTCTCTCACGCAATGTTTGGGCAAGGATCATGCGCCGCAAAATATCCGCGTGAATGCGGTATGTCCAAATGAGGTTAATACCCCCATGCTCCGTTCTGGATTTGCAATCCGCGGCTTTGACCCTGATGAGGCAGTCTCAGAGCTCAATCAGACAGTGCCGTTGGGACGTATCGCCGAGCCAGAGGATATTGCAGATGTGATCTTATTCCTCGCCTCTGACGACGCGCGCTATATGTGCGGGGCGCTGGTTGAGGTCAATGGCGGAAAGGCCGTGATATGATGCGTTATAGCGGCAAAGTGGCAGTGGTGACAGGCGGGCGCTCAGGTATTGGGCAGGCTATCGCGCAACGCCTATCAGAGGAAGGCGCAAGAGTGATCACCACGCAAAGAGGGGCGGATAAGAATTTTCCCTCTATCTCATCTGATCTGCGTGACCCGGCGGCACCACAGAAGGTGATTGATGAGATTGAAGCTGCCTATGGCCAGCTTGATCTTCTGGTGAATAATGCGGGCATTATGAGTGAGCAAACTATCGATGAAATGTCCTTTGAGGCTTGGCAGGAGACACTTCAAGTGAACCTATCTGCCCCGTTTTTATTTATCAAATCGGCGCTGCCGCTTTTGCGATTGGCCAAAGGCGCCATTGTGAATATCGGCTCTATTGAAGGGTTAGGGGCGAATCCCTTACATGCTGCTTATGCGGCATCCAAGGCTGGTCTCCATGGTCTGACAAAAGCGGTGGCTGTTGACGAGGGACCTCATGACGTGCGCTGTAATGCGATCGCGCCAGGCTGGATTGATACAGATTTAAACTTGGCTTTTGTGAAAGGGCAGCCTCATCCTGAAAGTTTTACCGAAGGGCTTGGCCAGATTCATCCCGTCAAGCGCACTGGCACACCAGACGATGTGGCAGCCCTGGCAGCCTTTCTGGGATCAGATGATGCGGCTTTCATTACAGGTGAGGTTTATCGGATTGATGGCGGGCGCATGACCAAATTAAGCCTGCCGCAATAAAGGTCAGTCAGCAGGATTAAGAAGGGCCAATAATGCCGCTTGGTTCGCCGTCACATCAGCGATAGAGACTTTATCAAGTTGTGCGATGAAGGCGTCTCTTGCGCCAATTAAGGCCTGATTTAGCGCGCAGGCAGGCAGGAGGGGGCAGCTATTGGTTGCCTCATCAAAGCATTCAATAAGATCTAGTGTATCTTCTGTCTGACGAATGACGGCCCCGATAGAGATATCAGTGGCGGGCTGTGCTAGGCGGAACCCACCATTTCGGCCACGGATATTTTCCAAAAAGCCCCATTGCCCTAATTGATGAATGCATTTCACAACATGTGCCTTCGAAATCTGGAAGGCATCTGCTACCTCTTGCGCTTGGCACAGCCGTTGCGGGTGCAAAGCAGCAAACATCAATGTACGCACAGCATAGGTCGAGTAGGAGGTGAGTTTCACAAAAATGGCCTCATGCTAGGGGGCGGTCAGATAAATCGAAGAATAAGATGTTTCAGGCGATGATGCAAATAGGAGG
>WTJA01000072.1:0-9251 GCA_011524995.1 Alphaproteobacteria bacterium
GCTGAAGAGCGGGAAATAGGATAAAACAACGAACACACCATGGCACAAAAAAGACCTCCAACCATCGCTAAGCGGGGGTCAAAAGTCAATGGGCGAGATGGTCTATACCCCTCGCCCATTATGATTTCTATCGGTTAGGTGAAAGTGATTATCCTAGCGATAATACAACATCACGACATGCTTTGCCTCAGCGAAGAACAACCAACGCTCAAAGAACAACCCAGCCATGGCCAACCCAAAGGCTAGCGTCATGGTGATGGCTGTCACTGGCAAATAGGACAAAATAGCCAAAGGTGCAGCGGCACCGATGATCAGCGCGATGATACGGATCGTGTCCGCATGCTTGCGGCCAATCTGGAAGCCCATTTCCTTTTGCAAATAATTCTCAGAGGTATGTGGCGGCATCAATGGACGCACGGTTCCTAGCGCGCCCAAACCTGTGGCGGTTTCGCGTGTGCTACCGCTCTCTTTGCCCATACGCCACCAAATAAGTTTGGCAATCCAAGCGCCCAACAGCGCCAAGGAGGCATAGGCCACGAGGTGATCTGAAGACCCACCAATCATTTCATTCAAAGCAGCAAGACCCAGCAAACCAGTGGCGATACCAAAGGCCAAATAACAAAGCGGTGTGAGCGGATTATACCATTTCGCAACCGTGCGAAGGGATGCGTAGATCATGGCTGTGCAATAAATAGTCGCAAGAGCTAATAGAACCACGATCACATTAGCCCATAAGGCAGGGGGGCCAACGAAATAGTCATAGGCAAACCAGCCACATACGGCATCTAGGGTGATGATGGCAAGCACACCCTCACGGCTCAACCAGCTAGAGCGCCATTGCGTCAAAGCACGCCACGCGCGTTCAGGATGGCCGAGGTGGAAGGTTGATGAGATAAGACCTGCACCTGAAAAGGCCAAAATTGTACCAAGGACAAGGATATAGTCAAACAGACTTGTCATCTCAATCAAGCCAGAGGCGACCAGCGCGGCAAGACCGAAGCCAAAGCCTGACATCACGGTAAAGAAGATAATCGAAAATGCGGGAAACATGATTAGGCCCCTCCTGAGATCTTATCAAGCGTTGAATCGACCCACTTCCAGAACCCTTTTGGCTCTGCTGCTTCGGCCATGGCAACGAGTGAGGCTGTATCCTCTGGTTGAGGACGTGCCCGCGGCGGTAAATATTGGTTTACAGGTTTGGTTTGTTGCTCAGGCATCAAATCCATACCACCACGAGCGGCGACCAATAAAGACACCTCAGAATTAGGATCCCCTAAATCACCAAAGTGACGGGCATTTGTCGGACATGTGCGGACGCAAGCGGGCTGGCGATCCTCTTCTGGCAAATTCTCATTATAGATACGGTCAACACAGAGCGTACATTTTTTCATGACCTGCTCTGCTGGATCCATCTCACGCGCGCCATAAGGACAAGACCAAGCGCATAAGCCGCAGCCAATACACCAATCTTCATTCACCAAAACAATACCATCTTCCGCCCGCTTATAGGACGCGCCTGTAGGACAGACCGTCACACATGGCGCATCTTCGCAATGCAAGCATGATTTCGGAAAATGAACGGTACGTGAAATATCACTCTCTTCAGATGTGACTTCATAGCTATGAACACGATTGAGCCATGACCCAGACGGATCAGCACCATAGGCATTTTCATCTGCCAATGGGGCGCCATAGCCAGAAGTGTTCCATTCTTTACAATTGACCACGCAGGCATGGCAGCCCACACAGATATCAAGGTCAATCACCAGACCAAGCTTGATGGCCTGTGGTTCAGGAAGTGACGTCATGATTTATTCCTTGTTGCATTTGTCCATTCATTACCATAGCGCACGGTGCCATCTGGCGTTGGCATATTTGGTAAGTCTTGTGGTTTATTAAATTGCGGCTGACTTGCAAGATCGGCTGGCGGATCGGTTTTCTCCATTTGCACCTTCAAGTCGTACCAAGCGGCCTGACCTGTGATAGGGTCTGAATTAGACCAGCGCAAACCATCACCTTTTGGCGGCAATAATTCGTGTATCAGATGATTTAGCAAGAAGCCTTTATTTGATTCAGGCGCGTCCTCTGACAAACGCCATGCGCCCTTTTTCTTACCAATGGCATTCCATGTCCAAACCGTATCTTTATTGACGCCAGCCATCACACAAACAGGCACTGTAATAGTCCCGTGATGGGAGGTCAGCTTGGCCCAATCGCCTTCTTGCAAATCATGCTTTTTAGCCAACTCTGTTGAAATAAAGAGCGGGTTATACCCATGAATTTGACGCAGCCATGCATTTTGCGATCCCCATGAATGATACATCGCCATCGGGCGCTGGGTTAGCGCAAAGATAGGATAATCATCTTCTGATACAGCCTCGCCTTCAAAAGGCGCATACCAGCTTGGCAGCGGCGTAAAGCATGTTTTAAGCTGCTCTCTCATATGGTCAGGGGGTTGCTGATCGCCATGCCCCTCCGCGGCTAGCTTAAATTTCTGCAAGACTTCTGAGTATATCTGGAAGTCATAAGGTTGCGGGCTATCATAAAATCCCATCTCAACAGCAAACTCTTGATAGGCGACATTGGCATGTTTAAAGAAACGAGCTTCTTCTGGCAGTTCATGACTCCAAAAACCGCCATTTTCAATATAGGCATCGAGCTGGTCAGGATTGCTGTCACCGCGCCCCGCCTTATCGCCTGATGCGCCGCGGAAACCAGCCAATGGCCCAATCCCGCTTTTGCGTTCATGATTGACGATATAATCGCCATAATCTTTGAACTTTGCCGTGCCATCGTCATTTGTCATGCCTGGCAGACCAAGGCGTGCCCCAAGATCCAGCAGGACTGATTGGAAGCCGCGCACATCTCTATCTGGTGGGCAAACAGGCCAGCGAATGGCATCTGCCACGGCATCAGGCTCACAAATCGGGCGGTCAAGAAGCGAGATGCAATCATGACGCTCAAGATAGGTGGTATCTGGCAGGATGATATCGGCATAATCCACCATCTCAGAGGCATAGGCATCTGAATAGATGATTTTTGGAATCTGATAGCTACCATCGTCTTTCTTGGCGGTAAGCATATCGATCATCCCAGAGGTGTTCATGGATGAGTTCCACGCCATATTCGCCATATACATAAATAACACATCAACCGGATAGGGGTCACCGGCGGCGGCATTCGAGATGACCATATGCATCAAGCCGTGAGCTGATAAAGGCGCATCCCATGAATAGGCTTTGTCAATCCGCAAAGGCTGGCCTTTATCATCAATGATGAGGTCTTCTGGCCCCATCACATATCCCAAAGGCGCCCCTTTTAAGGGTGTGTTCGGTGCAACCTGGTCAAGGCGACCAGCAGGCTTTGGATGAATCTCAGCTGGCTTTGGATAAGGCGGCTTGAAACGGAACCCGCCTGGCACTTCTACTGACCCTAAAAGCAACTGTAAGACATGCAAAGCACGGCAAGTTTGGAAGCCATTAGAATGCGCGGAAATGCCGCGCATCGCATGCATAGAGACCGGACGCCCAATCATCTTGTCATGGCGCGTGCCTTTCCAATCTGTCCAAGGCTGGTCAATGACAACTTCTTTTTCAAAAGCGGCCTCAGCCAAGGTTGCGGCAAATTGGCGGATACGGGCGGCATCAATACCGGTGCGATCCGCAACAGCCTCAGGCGCATAGTCGTCCTTCAAATAAGCCTCAGCCATAAGTTGGAAGACCGGGACGGCTTTCCCACCATCTGGTAACGCAATTTCTTTGCCAAGATCTGGCACCACATTTGGGGTATGAGATGGCACGGCCTGACCCGTTTTGCGATCAATGATTTGTGTCTCACCTTTATCATTGCGCCAGAATAGACCGTGGTTTGCCGCGCCTTCATTCTGGATAACGAGCCATGGCACATTGGTGTAGCGGGTCAGATATTCAATATCGATCTTACCAGCCAGCATTAATTCACGAATGACAGACAGGATGAATAAGCCATCCATGCCTGGTGTGATACCATACCAATCATCAGAGACGGCGGCATATCCTGTTTGTACAGGGTTCACAGAGATGACTTTGACACCGCGCTGCTTTAGGCGGCCCAAACCCATCTTAATGGGGTTGGAATCATGATCTTCCGCGACACCGAATAGTACAAAGCACTCTGTGCGCTCCCAATCCGCTGAGCCAAATTCCCAGAAGGCACCGCCAAGCGTATATATACCGCCCGCCGCCATATTAACCGAGCAGAACCCCCCATGCGCGGCAAAGTTGGGTGTCCCGAATTGTGTCGCCCACCAGCCTGTTAGCGCTTGTGATTGGTCACGACCTGTGAAAAACGCTAATTTGCGTGGGTCATCAGCTCTGATTTTTGCGAGATCTGAGGCGACTTCAGTGAGCGCTTCATCCCAGCTAATCGCTTCAAATTGCCCAGAGCCACGCGGGCCAACACGGCGCAACGGCGATTGCAAGCGAGCCGGCGAGTAATGTTGCATAATACCAGCGGAGCCTTTGGCACAAAGAACACCTTGGTTCACAGGGTGATCACGATTGCCTTCGATATATCTGACTTTGCCATCACGCAAATGAACATTAATGCCACAACGACAGGCACACATATAACATGTGGTCTGATGCATTTCGTCATTCACTTTTGGTGATGCGTCAACGTGCGGTTGTTTTGTCATGCGTATCTTACTTTCTGTTAATCAAAGCTGTTGCGCGGCAATAGCGCCCAACGCAATAGAAGCGAGCCTTGCTGGTGCAGGATCAGACCGGCTCGTCAATATGATGGGCAAACGCCCGCCCATCACAAGCCCAGCGGCAGCCCCACCACCAAACCAGACAAGCGACTTAAATAGAATATTGCCGGAAACAATGTCAGGCACAATCAGACCATCGGCGCGCCCCGCGACAGGGTTGTCAGTCAGCCCCTTTGCGGCCACCGCTTGTGGTGCGATCGCCAAATCAAGCGAGAGAGGGCCAGCGAAATCAGCCGCACCATCAGCCTCTCGCGCCAAGTGGGCTAGTCGCCCGGCATCAATTGATGAGGGGACAGATTCAATTTCTGATTCTGTGGCAGATAAAAATGCGATCTTTGGACGCTCTTGGCCGATGGCCCGCGCCAGCTTGGCCACTTGCAGTGCGGCGACTAACTTTGTCTCTTCATTAGGGGTCACATTGACCGCGCCATCAGAGACGAAAATCGGCTGACCACCATCAGGAGGGAGCATGGCAAAGACATGCACCATTCGCTGATCGGTGCGAATGCCAGCATCACGCTTAACAAGCCCGCCCATGAAAATATCTGTGTGGAGCTGCCCTTTCACAAAACCACGAATCACGTCTGACTTGGCTAAGGCAATCGCTGTATCAATCGCCTCTTGCTCGCCTGTTGCCTCATGCATGATAGCGCCATCCAGGGAAATGCCCGCAGTAGCAGCGATTTCATGTATCTCATCCCCCTCACCAATCAGGTGAGGGACTACAAGGCCTGCTTTGGCGGCATCCATGGCTGATTCGAGCACAGTTGCAGAGGTCGCTCTGACAAATCCCATTGGCACAGCATTGCCAAGAGCTGCTTTCTCAAGCAACCATGAGGGGCAAGATGGCACTGCCTGCGATAAAAATGAAGTCGCATCTGTCATTTGCTGCGCACCCCCCTGACCCAGCGTCATAGTTCCGTGGGTAAAACCCGTATCTGTTACCATAGGCCTATCATCTTCTAGCTATCAGCACCAGATTTTGATTGTCATAGTGCCAGTTCACGCGCCCGCTCACGCTCCATCTGACGCGCAATATCTGATAATAATGACATACCAGCGGTGATTTTATCCTCTTCAATTGAGGAATAAGCGAGCCTGAAATAATTTAATGGCGCCGTTTCTGGGCTAAAAAACACATCCCCTGGTTCAATCAACACACCTTGCTCAGCCGCCCGGCGCGCTAACTCTCTGGCATCTAGCCAATCAGGGCCTTGTATCCAAAAACTAGTGCCACCAAAATGCGCAGCTGTCTGTTTGAACAAACTTTCCTGCTCCAATGCGGCGGCAAGGACTTCGCGGCGTTTTTCTAAATGCCGGCGAAGACGACGCAACTGCGCTTCATAATGACCCAAGGCAAGGAAGTAGGCCGCGGTGCGTTGTGTATGGCCAGGCGGGTGACGCAACATCAAATGGCGTAGCGTACGCGCCTCTTGAACGAAAGGAATTGAGGCAACCATATAGCCCAGCCGCAAACCCGGAAATAATGATTTGGAAAGGCTTCCGACATAAATCACATGGCCCGATTTATCCAATGACTTCAGCGCTGGCGATGGCTTCTCGATGAAATTCATCTCAAATTCATAATCATCTTCGATAATTAGGAAATTATGACGCTTGGCCAAAGCTAACAGATCTCGCCTACGCCGCAGTGACATGGTTGTCGTGGTGGGGCATTGGTGAGACGGTGTAATGCACACAATATCTGCCTCTGCCAAAACGGCTTCATCTAAGATCATTCCCTCTTCGTCAAGTGGTAACGCCGTAATCTGCGAGGTACGTCGTGAGATAATATCGCGCAAATCAGGATAGGACGGCTCTTCAATCACTACTTTTTTGGTCTCATCAATCAAAAGATGGGCTGCCAGAAATAACGCATTTTGTGCGCCAAGGGTCACCAAAATTTGCTCAGAGACAGCTTTGATCCCACGCCGCGGCAAAGAGCGCGAGCTGATATAATTCACAAGCATCGGATCATCATTGAACCCAAAATCGCCGACCGTATTACCGAAATCACGCAAACCCAGCGCTTGCCGTGAACATTCCCGCCACTGAGAATGGGCGAATAAGGTGCTATCCGTCTGACCATAGATGAAAGGGTATTTATATTCTCGCCAATTTAACGGCTTATTTACCATGCGGATAGGTGCAGCTTGCTCCACCAATTTATCCTGCCATTCCACCTCATCCTCAGATGATAATTCATCAGACGGCACCTCACCAAAGGCAATCCGGCCTACCGGCGCTTGGGCGCTCACCACATAGCCCGACCGCGGACGCGCTTCGATATATTCGCTATCCATCAATGCCTGATAGGCCAAATTCACAGTATTGCGCGACACACCTAAATGTTGTGACAGCGCGCGCGATGATGGCAATTTATCGCCTGGCAGCAAAATACGCTTTAAAATTGATTCGACAAAGATTTGCCGTATCTGCATCTGCAGCGACACCTTCGACGTGCTATCTAGTGAAAAAATAAGATTTTCAAGCATCCTCACCTGCCCAAAATTATCGCGATTCCGCACCTAATTGGCAGCTAGGCGCACTCTCATACTAGACCTGCAAACCTGGCACCAGTCAATCACATTTCTGGTTCTATACTACCATGCGAAATTCACTGAGAGTGAGGATAGTTATTTTAACGGGACTATCATAGGTTGGAGTCTCACAAGTCAAAGGGAGGGCTGATCATGCCATTTGACGTTAACTCACTCGAAGCGCATTGGATGCCATTCAGCGCCAATCGCGCCTTCAAAAAAGAACCACGCCTTGTTGTGAAATCAGAAGGCATGTATTGCTGGGATTATAAGGGCGGTCAGGTTATTGACGGCTCATCAAGCTTGTTCACCACACCATGTGGTCATGGGCGTACTGAAATCGCGGATGCGGTTCATCAGCAGATGACAACAAATGACTATATCCCGCATTTCTCATTGGGTCATCCAGGCTCATTTGAATTGGCGGAGATGGTCGCACGTATTTTGCCAGACCCGCTCAATCACGTCTTCTTCACAAATTCTGGTTCAGAATCAGTTGATACAGCCATGAAGATCGTATTGGCCTATCATCGCGCCAAAGGTGAAGCTCATCGCAACAGAATGGTCAGCCGTGAACGCGCCTATCATGGTGTGAATATGGGTGGTATCTCATTATCAGGCATGGTGAAAAACAGAGAAACATTTGGTCTAACTTTGCCAAATATCTCTTTGATTCGCCACACATGGACAGAAGAACAGCGCTTCTCAAAGGGTCAGCCTAAGACAGGCGCAGAAATGGCCGAAGATATCGAACGTATTGCGATGTCATATGGCGGCAGCACAATCGCCGCTGTGTTCATTGAGCCTGTTGCTGGCTCCACAGGCACATTGGTCCCACCAGAGGGCTATCTCAAGCGTGTTCGTGAGATTTGTGACAAGCATGGCATGTTGCTTGTGTTTGATGAAGTTATCACAGGCTTTGGCCGTATGGGCACAGGCTTTGCCTCAGAGCGTTTTGGTGTGACACCAGACATTATTACAATGGCAAAGGCGCTTACAAATGGCGCGATTCCAATGGGCGCGGTTGCTGTTCGTGATGAGATTTATGACACCATCACAAATGCCTCACCAGATGATGCCATTGAATTCTTCCATGGTTACACCTATTCCGCCCACCCAGCTGCTTGTGCGGCCGGTATCGCAACGCAGAAAATTTACCAAGATGAAGGGTTGTTTGAACGCGCTGCTGCGATGGAAGATTACTTCCTTGAAGGTGTCTGGTCATTGAAAGACCATCCATTGGTTTATGACCTTCGTGGTATTGGCATGATGGCCACTGTTGAAGTTCATCCAGGTGCCGCGCCAGGTGCCAGAGGCGGCGCATTGCAAAAAGACATGTTCTGGAATGGCTTACATGTGAAATGGACGGGCGATAACGCCATCTTGGCACCGGCCTTCATCGCAGAGAGACATCATATTGATGAGATTATCGAGAAGTTTAGAAAGACACTTGATCAGCATCTCTAAAATTAAAGGAGCCCCCTCAATTAATTTCAGGGGGCTTTTTTAGGACCAACTATGCCAATGGCGCACGCCAATAGTAAAAAAAATAAAAGTTTTATTTGCGTGTAAATACTACCTGCGGAATAGTTGATTTATTAAGACAGTTTTCACGGGAGGACAAAAATGAAAAAACTGCTTCAATCAATCGCTGCTGGTTCAGCTATGTTGCTTGGCACAACCGCCATTGCTTCAGCCGCTGACTCTGTAAATGTTGCTTTCTTCTTGGAATGGGCAACACCAAACCAGATTGCAAAAGTTGACAAAGCCTATGACGATGCCATGGGTGTTGATGTGAACTGGACAGATTTCTCAACTGGTGTGGCTATGACAGAAGCGATGCTAGCTGGCGATATCGATATTGCATACTCACAAGGTCTTGCACCATTCGTGACAGCCATTCAGCAGGGCGCACCATTGAAGATGGTTGGTATTGCTGTGGTCTATGAAGCGAATGATTG
>WTJA01000072.1:9351-31648 GCA_011524995.1 Alphaproteobacteria bacterium
ATGTCAACAGCAGAAAAAGCAGATGCTGGCATCGGCTCATTCGACGTGATTTCAGTGACTGAAAAGTTCGCAACTGAAAACCCAGACTTGCTTCGCACATTCCTAGAAGTGACAGAAGAAGCAAACGCAGCTTGGGAAGCAACAGATGCACAAATCGCAAAAGTAGCAGCAGATGCTGGTATGAGCGTTGAGCAGACACGCAACCAGATGGCTGGTTTCATGTTCCCATCTTCAGCTGATCAAGTAGCTAACTATTTCGGTAATGACGGTATCGCAGGTGCCGCCGCTGAATCACTTGGCTCAGTCTTCGTGAAGACAAATGTAAAAGGTATTACAGGTTCGCTCGTCTCAGTGATTGACGGTTCTTACCTACAGTAAACCACTTAAAAATGAAAAGAGCTCACCAGTCTTGGTGGGCTCTTTTTTCTTCTGACAATAGTCACCTAAAGGGGGAGACGATATTATGGCAGATCTCGTATGTTCCGATTTATGTATGACCTTTACCAACCCGCAAACCGGCGCGGCGGTCGAAGCCCTCAAAGATATTAATTTTACGTTAAAAAAAGGCGAGTTGTTATCTGTGCTAGGCCCCTCTGGCTGTGGCAAGACAACTTTGCTGAATGTGGTGGCAGGGTTTCTCAGCCAGACCTCTGGCAGCCTGACATTAGGCGAAAACGAAATCAAAGCGCCAGGCGTTGAACGCGGCATGGTGTTCCAGCAGGGCGCGCTATTTGAATGGTTGCCTGTGTCAAAGAATGTTGATTTCGGCTTACGCATGAAAAATGAAGACAAGGCCAAAAGTGCGGAGCTTGTTGAAAAATGGCTCGATATTGTGGGCCTAGCTGGCTTTGGCGATACACCAACCTATCAGTTATCTGGGGGCATGCAACAGCGTGTGGCACTTGCCCGCTGCCTTGTGAATGACCCTGATGTGATTTTGATGGATGAACCGCTTGGCGCGCTTGATGCGCTAACGCGTGAAAAGATGCAATCTCTTATCCTTGAATTATGGAAAGAGACCGGCAAGACCATCATCATCATTACGCACTCTGTTGAAGAGGCTTTGCTATTGGGAGAACGCCTCTTTGTGATGGCGCCTCGTCCAGGCCGCATTCACAAAGAATATAATCTGCCCTTTGCGGAACAAGGGTTAACGACGTCTCTCAGAGATATCAAACAACAACCAGATTTCGGGGCTGTCCGCGAAGAAATTTTGACAATGATCTGGGATATGGAAGAGGAGATCATGAGCGGTGCTTAATTGGCTTTCTTTCCACAGAGCAGATATTGCTGCTGTATTAATCATTGGTCTTGTGATTGCCCTTATTTGGTCAATCTATATTGGCCGCAAAGAAACAATCTTACGCGAAACAGACGAAGTGTTTGGTGACCCTGAGCGCACCAAAGGGGGCTGGTACTGGGCTGTGTGTGGCATGTCCGCCTTGATGCTTGTCTGGTTCTTCTTTTCCTGGGGCATGGCGCGTGCTTACTTCCCGAATGCGGCGAATGAGCTATGCCAAATCGGGAAGCTGAATGAAGCTGTCTCGCCGATTAAGGCAACTTTGCCAATCGAATCTCGTTATTACAAATCAACAGATATCGTTGTGCGCAATAATGAGCAGCTAGATGCCTTATATGCGAGTCTACCAGCTGATGCCTTCACGGCCGCTGAAATTGCGCAGCTTGATAGTGTCTACAGCACATCAAAGGGTCTCATCGCACTCTATTCTGATCCGGCCAATTTATCTGACGAAGCGCTTCGTCAATTTGACGCTGTGGCTAGCCAGCTTGATGGCATCTCAGATCGCCTCAGAGCCGGCCCTGATGGTCTTGTCCCGTCAGCTGAAGCAAGCGATCAGCCGCCATGGGGTGTGACTGAAGATGAGATTCCGATTCTGGCAACATCACCGCGCGGCGTGCTGTTTGATACGGTATCTGTCGATGCGGCCGTAATTGCCGAAAGCTTCACCTCTGTGCGCAACATGCCAGACGAAGCGACTGCTCTGATTGCTGATGCAAAAGCTGATATCGCCGCATTGAAAGAAGCAAATAAATCACCTTCGTTTGATGAAGCGACAGCGAAAACACGTAATGACTACCTCAAGGCAGTTGAGCGGATTTTCCGCCGCCTCGATGATGGTCTTATCTTCCCCGCTGAATCACTCGTTGGCGTTCATGCGGCGATTGACCGTCTTGATGATGCGATTGGTGATGCCAAAGGCAGCCTGTCTTTCGTTGATGCTGTCTTCATGCCAGGTGAAGGTGTTGTGAAATCACGTACCATCTGTACCGAACAAGGTTCAGCAAGATGGCTGCCAAAGCCAACAGATGTGATTGCCACATTAGGTCGCCTTGCCAATCCAAATACAGATGAAGGTGGCGGCTTTAAGGGCACGACCTTGCTCTGGTGGAAATGGCTTGCGATCGCTGATGTGGTCGACTTCATCATCCCTGATGGGTTGGTCGATATGCTACCAGGCAGCTATGGCACTCATGATGCCACGGGGGCCTTTGATCCAAATTACAAAGACAAGTTACTTGCCTTTGCGAGTGGTGAGGTCAGCCTTGGCTATGTACCGATGCTAGATGGTCATATCTGGGACTCACTCTTCCGCGTTTTGGTTGCCCTAGCACTTGGGATTTTGCTTGGTGTGCCACTTGGGATCTATATGGGTGTCTCACGCTTCTTCAAATCATTCTTTGACCCGATGATTGAACTTTATCGTCCTGTGCCGCCATTGGCGTGGGCGCCGTTGATTTTGACAATCTTCGGTATTCAGGATGATGGTAAGATATTCCTGCTCTTCATGGTGGCCTTTGCCATTATGGTTATCTCGGCACGGACAGGGGCCTCCGGCACCCAACTATCAAAGATTAGAGCCTCACACTCTTTGGGCGCGTCAAACCGTCAAATTTTGAGGAATGTGATCTTACCCAACGCCTTACCTGAGATCCTCACCGGTGCTCGTATCGCCATTGGGGTATGTTGGGGCACATTGGTGGCAGCTGAAATGTTGGCAGGTACCACAGGTATCGGTTTCATTGAGAATGTGGCGAGAACTGTGTCAGACTATGAATTGATTTGGGTAACCATTTTGATTATGGGCTTGCTTGGCTTGGCGTTTGACTTGTTCATGCGCCTGATGATCGCCAAGCTTATCCCATGGCGCGGCAAGGGATAAAACCCTCGCCCCTTTTTATCTTCTACAGAGCATCATCTCCCTGAGGTGGTGCTCTTTTTTTGCGGCAATCTCTTGGCCAGTCTGCTAGATAAAGACTAAGAGACGCGCCCCATTTCATATGAGTGAGAAGATGGCTGATAAGGGTACAGGACATATTGCCGTCATTGGCACTGGCATCGCTGGTATGGCAAGCGCGATTGGCCTAGCCAACGCAGGCTGGCAGGTCACCATCTTTGGCCCACACCCAAGCCCGCTTCAAGGAGGGCTGCAATTAGCGCCGAATGGTCTGCAAGCCTTATCAGATCTGCAACTGCTTGACGCGTGCCGCCCGTCACTTACCCCCCTTGATGCGATTGAAATTCGTTCAGTGCGCTTACAAAAGATATTGGCTTCCATTGACCACCGCGCGCCCGTCAAGCGCGATTATGGTTCTTTCCATCGTGGCACGCTGCTGGACATCCTAACCACAAGAGCAGCGCAGATGCCGCTCATTCACCATGATACGAGGATGGTGACAGCTTGTGAGGAGGCTGAGGACGCCCTGACCCTTATTTGTGAGGATGCGACCACCTCTCGCTTTGATCTGGTCATTGGTGCAGATGGTAAAGATGGCCTCTGCCGTTCACTCATAGCTGGGGAAGAGCCCGCTCGCCCCTCATCTTATATCGCGATGCGCGCGCAGGTGCCTGCCACAGCCTTGCCGCCCTTATTCACGGTACCACGCACACAATTATGGCTTGGCGATGGCTACCATCTTGTACACTACCCCTTACAGCAAGGTACGCTTGTCAATCTGGTGTTATGTATGGCGCGACCGCGTCAAGAGGCTGACACCGCCCGCTTTCAGCAGCTGGATGGGCACCCCTATCAAAGCGCCCTCACCTCGCCAGATGTCAGATGGGTTGAAACCCCGCTACCCATAGCCGAAACCTTGCCAGTCTGGCGCAAGGGGCGGCTTGCGCTATTGGGTGATGCGGCCCATTTCATGCCACCGCATCTAGCACAGGGGGCTGGCCAAACCTTGGAGGATGCGGCAAGCTTATCAAAGGCTATGGCACAAGTTACAGCGCGGGAAAATGACGCGGTAACAGCACTCGCCGAATGGGCGATACAGCGTGCACGCACTGTGGCCCCTATTGTGAAACGGGCAGAGCAAACCGGAAAAATTATGCGGCTATCTGGCCCGCTCGCACGCCTGCGCAATATGGCGATCGATATTGGCGGGCAAAGCTTTATTGAGACATGGCTTCAACAAGTCTGGCAACCAGAGCTTGATAAATAAGAAGAAGATACTAGCTCACTCATAAGAGTATTTTTCACGATCGGCCTTTCATGTTCATTCGTTTTTTCAGCCTCATATTAGGATGTTTTTTTATGCTGTCTGCCCATGCCTCTCAAAACACAAGCGCTTATGATTTTTCTTTTGTTTCAATTGACGGGGGCACGTTGGACCTCGCCTCTTATAGAGGTCAACCTCTCCTCATTGTGAATACGGCTTCACAATGTGGTTTCACACCGCAATATGATGGGCTGCAGGCGCTCTATGAGGCGTATCAAGCCGATGGGCTTGTTGTCATTGGCGTGCCATCAAATGATTTTGGCAAGCAGGAAAAAGGGGACGCTGACGAGATTAAAGAATTTTGCGAAGTGAATTTTAACATCACCTTCCCAATGACCGATAAAGTGACTGTCAAAGGAAAGGCAGCCCATCCCTTCTATGACTGGGCACGGGCTGAGGTTGGTTTTGCCGGTCGTCCCCGTTGGAACTTTCACAAATTCCTCATCGGCCCTGATGGTCAAATTGCCGATTGGTTTGCGAGCACAACAGCGCCTGACTCTGCCAAGGTGAAACAAGCGGTTGAGGCGCTCCTCCCCCGCTAATCTTCCAACAGATACCCTGTCCGTGACTCAAGTGGCGTTTGTCCTGCGATCTTAGCAATCGAGACACCTGGCCACACATATTTCATCTGATTGATGGTGAAAACAACACCATCTGTTCCGGCCAGAATGGGGTGGCGGGTCCGTGCTGGCGCATCACCATCCAATTGAATAAGAGTTGCGATCACATCACCTGTTTTCACCTCGTCACCTAGCGAGACCTCATACGCAAGGAGACCGCTTTGTGTGACACGCACGATATCACAAGCATCAAGCCGTGTCGCCGCAGGCGCTGTTGGGCGTGTGATGGTGGGGGCTTCGTCAATCGCGCCTTCTTCGCAGAAGAAATGATAGAGATTACGCGCATCTGAAAACCCTTGGGCATCAGAGACATCTTGCTGGCCGCGATATTCCAATGTGGCAGATATCACAGGAGCATCCCATGCTGCCTCAGGGTAGCGTCTCGCCAATGAAATCCACATCCCAGACCAAACCTCATCAAATGAGCCACCACCACTATCTTCGGCGACAAGTGTTGCGGCAGATCCCATCCAATCCGCAAGACGCTGCATCTCAGGTAAATTTTGGGGCACTGTGAAAATATGATTCAATGCCAAATCATCACAATGCAGATCCAACACCATATCGGCCTGCAAAGCGTAGCCCATCACGATGTGACGCTGCTGCTCTAGGGCGCTATGCGGGGTTTGCGCTGCCAGCCAAGATTGAAGCCAGTCGCGGACGAGGCTCCGGTTCGCCGCCGCATCATCACCAAATTTATCAGTGATATCTGACTCTGAGGCAATGAGGGCCGCAAAGTCTGGCCAGCCCCGATTATAATTTAAGGCATTCACAGGATGATAGCGCCCCGCATGGCTATGAAACGATAAATGCGCCAAGCCCAACGGATTAACCACTGGCAGAATGATAAAGCGCGCCTTCAATAATCCAGCAGCGTCTGCCACTTCAAGCTGATCAAGCAAATGATGTAATACCATCATGCCAGGATGTTCATCCGCATGCATGCCAGCTTGCAAATAAATCACCGTCTCAGCTTGCACAGGCCCGCATTCATAAACAGGAATCTGAAATGATGATGACGGGGTATCGCCTTTAATCTGATGAGTTGTAAGACGCATAGCAGCCTCCTAACGAAGCAAAGAAAATCGAAATTTCGGTCTTGTGATCTCATTTGATGGCAGATGCCGGTTCAAGCGACGCCCTATCAAGGAGAAGGCAAAAATCACAAGCAACGTCACAAGGATGAAATACACCGCTACAATCGGATAAGGCACAAAGGGATTAAACGTCTTATCCGCAAAATAATTGGCATAATAGAGGGCATCCCCTGATTGACGCCATGCCGGAAAACCAGAGAAAAACACCAATGTGGTCGCATGAAACATGAAAATGGCTTCATTGGTATAGGCAGGCCACGCTAAACGTAACATGGTGGGAAATAAGACAGCTTTGAATTTCCGCCACCCTGACAAGCCATAGGCATCGGCTGCCTCGCTATCACCGCGCGGGATAGCCCGTAACGCGCCGTAAAAAATCTCTGCCGAATAGGCCGAAGTATTGAGGAATAAGACAATCAACGCCCCCAACCAGGCACGCGTCAGCCATCTTGTTTGCGCATCAATGACAACAAAACCAAGATCAAGAACAAGCCCAACCTTCGGCAATAAAATAAAGGCTTCATAGGCTAAGAAGAATTGAATGAACAGGGGCGAGCCACGGAACAAAAAGATAAATCCGCGGGCGGCAGTTTGGCTATATTGGCCGCCATAAGCCTTGCCTACTGCCAATAAGGTGGCAAATGCAAACCCAAAAAGCAGCGCCAGCACACCAAAATAAACATTCCAGATAACGCCAGAGCCAATGAGCACAATTTGCTCACACAAGGTAATATCTGCTTTTGGCAGCAATCTCTCACCTATGCCAAGTGAACGAAGGCCATAATCTTGCACCGTTTGCCAACAACTCATGACCCTGCCCTCCCGGCATGGGCTGAAAGCGCCCCATGATCTGTCTTGCGAATAAGCCAGCCAAAAACACGCTCAGAGAAGTGAGTCAGCATCAGGTAAAATAGAAGCAAGAATAAGAAATAATAAAGCCGCCAATCGGGGTGAGGATAGGAAAAGGCAGATGTCTTGGCCCCGCCCAATTCACGTGCCCAATAGACAATATCTTCAACCCCCAACAAAAACAGGAGTGGTGTCGCTTTGATCAAAATTTGCCACAAATTCGAGAGGCCTGGCAGCGCATAGACCCACATTTGCGGCATTAAGATACGCCAGAATATTTGGCGTTGCGTCATTCCATAGGCAGATGCTGTTTCCAACTGAGCACGTGGAACAGCTTGCATAGCACCATAGAGTGTATTGCCAGCAAACGCCCCAAAAACAATGGCAAATGATAACGATGCCAACAAAAAGCCATAGAGTTCATGCACCCATTGATCAGCCGCGCCCAATGGTAATTTCGCGGCGGTACAAACCACAAAATCATTGCCGCGTCGAATAGGCTCTACCACTTCGGGACATAAGATTTTATGCCTAACCGTTTCCAAAAGCTGGTCGATAGCAATAGGCATAAATAAGAAAAACACAATATCAGGGATACCGCGCACCATGGCGATATAGCCTTTGCCAAATAACCGTAGCGGTAGCACCGCTGATCGGCTGGCCAATGCGCCCCCAAACCCAAATAGCATGGCAAGTGGTGCCGTCAGGGCAAGTAAGAATAAGACAGTCGCAAAAGAAGCATAAAACGCCATATGCTTGCCTGTCGTTAAATAACAAGCGAGCCAGGTCAGACCTTCAAGAGATTTCGGATCGACGCAGTCAAACATCTCATGCTCTTCTTTACTAAGACAATCACGCTAGCCCAGAGTTAGCGAGGGTAAAAAGGGGAAGAACGATGCTCTTCCCCTCACGCATATGACCTAAGGGGCAATTGCCCGCCGGTCAAAGACTTAGTATGTTTGGGCTTCGGCGCCAAACCACTTTGTGATCATGGCGTTCAATGTACCATCTGCCTTCATTGAAGAAATAGCAGCGTCCATCTTGTCCTTTAGCGCGCCGTCTGATTCACGAACACCCATGCCGATGCCGCCACCTAGTGGCACTTCACCAGCAAAGACCATTTCGCCATTTGATTCAGCAACGAATGGTGCCAAGAATTCTTTGTCAGCCAACACAGCGTCAGCTTCGCCATTCTTCACAGCAGCAATTGTTTCATCAGGTGTTGCAAACTCAACCAATGTCGCACCAGATGCGGCGATGTGGCTCGCTTGGATTGTGCCTGTTTGTGCTGCGATAACGCCGCCATTCAAGTCAACTGACACACCTGCCATCGCAGCATAGGCTGATGGTGATGGTGGAATGTAGTCTTGTGTGAAATCGATCACTTCATCACGCTCAGCTGTCACTGACATACCAGCGATGATTGTGTCATAGTTACCTGATACGAGGTTTGGAATGATTGAGTCCCATTCATTTGTGACCCACTCACAATCAAGCTTTGCACGTGAGCATAGCTCGTCACCAAGCTCGCGCTCAAAACCATCAACTTCACCAGCGTCATTGATAAAGTTGTATGGAGGGTAAGCCCCTTCTGTACCCATACGTACTTTGTCAGCCAATGCAGGTGCTGAAACAACTGCTAATGCAGCTACTGTCATTAAGAACTTCTTCATGTCGTGTTCCTCCTAAAAGCGTTCTTTTAAGCACTTCGTATTTAAGATGTGGCAGTCGCGCTTAAAAACTGCCTCAACCGTTCTGATTTCGGGTTGGCAAACAACTCAGCTGGTTCGCCTTCTTCCTCAATCAAGCCCTGATGTAGAAAAACCACGCGGTCTGATACATCACGGGCCAAAGCCATATCATGTGTCACTAATATCATAGTCCGCCCTTCAGCAGCTAGCTGTTTGATGACTTTCACAACTTCTTGTTCGAGCTCTGGATCTAGCGCTGAGGTTGGCTCATCAAATAATAGGGCCCGCGGCTGCATGGCCAAAGCCCGCGCGATGGCGGCCCGTTGCTGCTGCCCGCCTGATAGTTGCGAGGGATAATTATCCGCCTTATCCACAATACCAACCTTATCAAGCCAATTTAAGGCTTCGGCTTCTACCTCTTTGCGGTCGCGCCCCAATACCGAAACAGGGGCCTCTGTCACATTTTGCAGAATCGTCATATGTGACCAGAGATTAAATTGCTGAAACACCATCGACAAATTCGTACGAATAGAGATAAGCTGCGCGGCATCTGCTGGCTTGCGACCTGATGAGGTTTCTTTCCACCTGACAGCGTCCCCTTCAATCAGGATATTGCCGCCTTCTGCCCATTCCAATAAATTTGCACAGCGCAATAAGGTCGACTTCCCAGAGCCAGATGAGCCAATGAGCGAAATCACCTCGCCCTTATGAGCGGTAATAGACACCCCCTTCAGCACTGATAGCGCGCCAAATGATTTTTTAATCTGTTGTAATTCAATAACAGCCTGGGTCATGCCTATCACTTTTCATTATCACGCTTTCACCTTCTGCAGAAGGTCAACTCTCCCTTGTTAAACGAAGCTACCGCGCCATTCAACAAGATTCCAACCATAGCGCCGCTGCGACAAGATATCCGCGCTCCGAACGCTGTGATGTATCTTGTCAGCGACGACGCTTCACAGTATGGTGCGAGCATCCGAAGAGATAGGCGTAAGTGCTGTTTCAGCCGGGTGGGGAAAATGACGACACAAGATATTTTACTAGAGGTCCCACAACCAGATGCCGCAGATGGCTATGTGGTGGCAGCCTTATATAAATTTGTAATGATGGAAGATTTGCCACAGTGGCAGGCGCAATTACGTGAGGTTTGCGCTGATGCTGAGGCGATGGGCACACTCCTGATCGCCAATGAAGGCCTCAATGGCACGATCTCTGCGCCTTATGAGGGAATGTGCCATTTTGTGTCATGGCTTCGCTCACAAGCGGCCTTTCAGGATATCGCTATCAAATACGCGCTGCATGAAGACCGGCCGTTTCATCGCATGAAAGTGCGTTTGAAAAAAGAAATCGTGACGATGGGATGTCCTGATATCAACCCATCACAAAATGCGGGCACCTATGTTGAGCCGCAAGATTGGAATGCTCTTATCTCTGACCCTGACGTCATGGTTGTTGATACTCGAAATAGCTATGAGACCGCCATTGGCACCTTCAAAGGGGCGGTAGATCCTGAAACAGAAAGCTTCCGCGACTTTCCTGCTTGGGCGCAATCTCTTGCAGACCGCCCGGAAGGCGATAAGCCAAAGAAATTAGCCATGTTCTGCACAGGTGGCATTCGCTGTGAGAAATCAACGGCTTTGATGCGGCAATATGGCTTTGATGAGGTGTATCACTTAAAAGGCGGCATTCTAAAATATTTCGAAGATGTCCCTGTAGAAGAGTCTCTCTGGGATGGTGAATGTTTTGTGTTTGATTCGCGCGTCTCTGTCGATCATGCCCTCAATAAGGGGGCGTATGAGTTATGCTTTGCCTGCCGTATGCCTGTTACCGAAGCTGACATGGATGATGAGAAATATCTACCAGGCCTGTCTTGCCCGCATTGTTTTGACACCAAAACAGAAGAGCAGATGGCGCGGTATCAGGAGCGTCAAAAACAAATGGCTTTGGCGGCACAACGTGGCGAGCAACATATTGGCAAATCTGTCATAAAAGAAGACTAAGCCCGATTTTTCACCTAGTGATGAGGCTATAGACTTGCATTTTTAGTCCTGCCTGCCACTGTGACAGTGGGAGGGCAGAGACATGTTGCGTTTTACAAAATCTTTCACACAACAAGAAGCATTACCACAAGCAGCTATCGACCGTGCCGTCGACATCCTGCAATCTGGGCGCCTTCACCGGTATAATTTGACCGCCGGGGAAGAGGGTGAAGTGGCATTGTTAGAAGCGGAATATGCCGCGTGGCAAGGTGTTCCTTATTGCGTTGCCACGACATCTGGCGGCACGGCCATCCAGTTAGCTTTACGTGCGGCTGGCGTTACTCCTGGTGATAAAGTCTTAGCAAATGCCTATACATTAGCCCCTGTCCCGGGCGCCATTTATAATACCGGCGGTGTGCCTGTCTTAGTAGAGATTGATGAGTCTTATCACATTGATTTAGCCGATTTACGCCGCAAGGCCGAAGCGCATCAGGCCCGTTATTTACTGCTCTCTCATATGCGTGGTCATATCGCTGATATGGATGCCATCTGTGCCATCGCAGAAGAATTTGGCATCATTATCATCGAAGATTGCGCTCATACGATGGGCGCCCGCTATCATGGCATCCGATCTGGTAATTTTGGCCATGTCGCGGCTTTCTCGACACAGACCTATAAACATATCAATTCTGGTGAAGGCGGATTGCTAACAACATCTGATCCGCTCATTGCTGCCAAAGCGACCATTATGTCTGGCTCTTACATGCTATATGAACGACATGGCGCGCGGCCTGGTCCTGAGATTTTTGATCAAATTAAAACAAGAATGCCCAATTTTTCCTGTCGCATGGACCATCTACGCGCTGCACTTATAAGGGCACAGCTCTCATCTCTTGATGATACCATTGAACGATGGAACCAGCTCTATGACCGATTAGATGAGAATCTAAGGCAGATTGAAGGCGTGTCACTGCCACAACGCGCGCAGGCTGAATTTTATGTCGGCTCATCAATCCAATTCCGCCCAGACGCGCTGTCAAAGGCAGATATCCCAGCTTTTATCAAAGGCTGCGGCGACCGGGGTGTTGAGCTAAAATGGTTTGGGGCTGATGAGCCTGTGGCCTTCACAAGCCGCTATGATAGCTGGCATTATCTCAATGATGACACAGAGCTACCAGCCACAAAGCGCGCTTTGGACAAAACCATTGATATGCGTGTGCCTCTAACCTTCTCAGAAGAGGATTGTGATGTCATTACCACGATTATTGAGGCAGTATTAACCGAGCATATTGCGGCTTAACGAAGCGCGGCGATATTCTCAGCATAGGCAGCAGGGCCTCCTTTAAACACAGCTGATCCTGCCACCAACACATTCGCGCCAGCTGACACAACGTCCGCGGCATTAGCTGCTGTGACACCGCCATCCACCTGAATGTCGATATCACGCCCATCAACCATTTCTTTGATCTCAGCAATCTTGGCGAGCTGTGAAGACAGGAATGATTGCCCGCCAAACCCGGGATTCACACTCATCACCAAAATCAAATCAAGCTTATCAAGCACATAGCGTAAGCAGTCTGGTGAGGTATGAGGGTTCAACGAGACACCCGCACGGCAACCAGCTTCGCGAATAGCTGCCAGCGTTCTATCAAGATGTGTACAAGCTTCTGCATGGACTGTAATGCCTTGGCAACCAGCATCAACATAGGCACCGAGCAAATCATCTGGATTCGTGACCATGAGATGCGCGTCAAAATATTTATCCGTGGCGCCGCGAACCGCTTTGATAATGGGCGGGCCAAAAGTGAGGTTTGGCACAAAATGACCATCCATCACATCCAAATGAATCCAATCGGCCCCTGCCTCATCAATCCGTGTAATCTCAGCGCCTAATTCGGCAAAATTCGCCGAAAGGATAGAGGGGGCAATCAAGGTAGGACGTGTCATACTAAGGCTCTCTTTTTATCTTGTCCGCGATAATGGCTAGGCACCAATAATATCACGAGCTTTGAAATAAGGTAAATTATCTTGCGATGAGCATCCCATCACTGCCAAGCGCTCAATGATTTGCAACGCTCGTTGATATTTGCGTTCCAACTCTTCTTCTGAGGTTTCATCAAACAGCTCACCACATAGCAATATGCCATGATTGGCCTGCAGTGCCCGGATCTTTCGCCCATGCATCAAACCATCAACAAGCACGGCATGATCCATCTCTTCGGCTTTGACGATTTGCAACCGATTTTCAACCAAGAAGGCCCGCACTTTTGCCTCACCTTCTAGCGTTAATTTCCAGAAATCAGAATCAGAGGTAGATGGCTCACCAGAGACCAGCGCAAACGCCTTACAGAAGGTCAGGAAGATCAGTTCTGGTTTTTCGCTGCCTGTCCAAGCGGTATCACCCAATGTGCGCCAGATATGATGATTCATCTCTTCATAAATAGCGGGAATGCGCTCAAAGAATAAACGGTGCAAGCCGATATCATTAATTGAGCTATCCATTTTCTGTTCTTTATGGATATCAATCGCTGACAAGGACCCACATGCCGGACAGCCCCCATCTTCAAATTTATTCTTCAGATAGACATGGCTACAGCGCAAACCTGATTCGAGCTTTTGGTCACATAGATAGTAACTTTGCTGTTCATCAACAGGTTGCTGTGCAATCCATTCAAACCGGTTCTTATATTTCATATAAGAGCCGCGATGCGACCAGAGCGACCATTTCAGTTTTTCAACAGGGCCGAAGGTCGACCAATTTGATGATACATCAATCACCACACAGCTATCTTTATTTGGCGCGGCCCGAAGACCACGGCCAACTGATTGCCCCCATAACACCTTTGATAAGGTTGGGCGCATATGCACAATGATATTACAATGGGGATTGTCCCATCCTTCTGCCAATACACCGACGGAGACAATACATTCTACTTCTCCCATCTCATGCGCTTTTAGCATCTGCATGCGCTCTTTAATGGGCGTTTGTGCGGTAATCAGCTCAACCGACAAGCCCAGCTCTTGAATGGCCTCCACGGTCGTCTCTGCCACTGTGACATCTGGGCAAAACCAAGCTGAAACAGGCTTTGGCGTGATTTTTTCCCGCTCATCCAAATAGATGGTGCATGCATGGCTAATCATGGATGATTTGATGATAGCAGGCGCTAATTTCGCAACAGGGAAATCCCCACAAGAGACATCAATATTCCCCAAATCCAAATCATGGATAAAGTGCGGGCGATAGCGGGGCTTCACCAAAATCCCCTCTTCGAAAAGCTGCTCCATATCGGCGCCGTCAATGATGGCGTCAAACGCAAGAGATAGCTGGTCCCGCTGATCAGCCGTCCGGCGCTCTGGCGATGCTGTGAGACCCAAAATATGAGCATCATCTTTGCCATGTTCATTAAAGCAATCCAAGATACGCTTATAACCTGTGCCATTTGGTGACACACGATGCGCCTCATCAATGATGATCAGGTCCGCTAGCTTAATCGCATCATCCAAAATTTCTTTGGCGCGGGTGCTCGTTGAAAGCAATACATCATAATCTGTAAACGGCTCTTCATTCTTGGTGAGATTCAGCTTTTGGACACGATGCGCCTTGCCAAGCGCGCCTTCTAGCTGCTCCAACAAAACCAAACGGTGACAGAGAACAATGACTTTTTTGCCAGTATAGAATTGCCTGATAATCTCAGAGGCCAAAACTGTCTTGCCAGCCCCTGTTGGCGCCTTCACAATAAAGCGTTTATGAGCCTTCAATATAGTGGGCAGACCATCAATAATTTCCTGTTGCCAACGACGTAGGTTCATACACTTCTCACTATATTAGGTGGCGCTCAAATATCAGGCGACTAGTATAGACGAGTTTTCAGAAAAAGACGCCCTTTTTTTTATCTTTTTGAAAAACAAAACGCCTCACCCCCGTCGTCAGGGATGAGGCGACTATCTTACGGTCTATGGGACCCTATCTAAACAGAGGGGGTATTGGCCAAATCAGTGATAGTGGTGATGAGAGCGGCGTTTACATCACGTGTCCCTTCATCACCGCGGTTACGATGACGGCGTGCCCCTGGTAGGCGTAGCCCCTCCAACTTTTCCATCTCTTTGAAGAAGTCGCTGCTATGATCGCGCCAGCCATCACCAACGATCAAATCAGGTGATAAGGCAATGATCAGTTCACCACCACGGGCCGGACCACCATCATTATTATCCTGTTTTGCCGCTTCATAGCTGAACTGATCGCCTGTCAGCGCAGATGATAATAATTCAACCATCAATGAAATAGCAGACCCTTTATAGCCCCCGAATGGTAGCAAGACACCCTTGAGCACTTCATTAGGATCATTGGTCGGCTGGCCATCTGGCCCAAGGCCTGTGCCATCTGGTAGGTCATGGCCATCCCGCGCCGCAATCATCACATCACCTTTGGCAAGGCGTGATGTCGCCATATCAAACACAACAGGTGTTGAACCTGGACGTGGAAACGCAAAGGCAAGCGGGTTTGTGCCAAAAAAGGCTGTGCTTGTGCCAGCAGGCGCAACAGACGGCTTGAAACAAGTACAAGCGATACCCACCAGATTTTGGTCTGCTAGATATTCCACTTCTGGCCAGAGGGCTGCAAAATGGAAGCTGTTATACAGGCGCATCACGGCAATACCTGTTTGTGAGGCAGCCTGTGCCAAAACAGGCAGTGATTCAGCCAAGGTATGAGGCGCATAACCATGCGCGCCATCAACTGAAATCACCGCAGGAAGGGTTTGCTCAATCACAGGCTGGGCCTTGCCATTCACCTTGCCGGATTGCATTGATTTGATATAGCCAGGCAAGCGGAATAAACCATGTGACGCTGAGCCATCACGTTCTGCACGAGTGACCGTATCTGCGATGGCCGCGGCATTCGCTTCATCACAGCCATGGGCCAATAAGGCTTTTGTGGCTAACGCCCTAATCTCATCCAGCGTCAATGCCTTGGTATCTTGTGTCGCGGACATAGTTGGCTCCTTCGTTATTTCAGTTCATTTAATCATTATCAGTCAGACCAGCCCCCGCACCAGCGGCACGAGACGCCTCTGAGGAGGGAACATAGGTTTTATAGGCATAATGAGCGATAAGCTCATAACAGCTATCACTCACCGCGACGCGCACTGGCACTGATAGGGTTGTGCTGGCTTGAAAAGCGGTTTTACGCAACATCAGTGCCTGCGGGATTATCTTATCTTGTCCTTCACAAAGTGCTGTCAGCCTGTGCCCGTCTGTCGTAGCAAATGACCCAAAATAAGGGCTCTGCGCCAAGGCCATCAACCCATGCGATAAGAGGGGGTAACAGAGTGCCTCACAATGCAATGACAAACTATCATCAGATAAATAGAAATCACGACCAGCCAGCATATCTGGCAAGGTAGCAGGTGATAACAATTGCCAGCTATCGCCCTCTTTAGAAGGGGGTTTGGCCGTCAAATAACCTTCGTCAAGCGCGGCAGATACTTCATGCGATATGTCATGCCCGCGCTGCGCCATATATTGGCCCGCTTGCGCAATATCATCAGCACTTGCGAAATCATAGCCTGCCCCGCAAAACGCTTTCTTAAGCTCAGCATATAGTTGGTTCGCAGACAGCTGCATTACGCCATCTCTGCGTTAAGCGACACAGGTGGTGAGACCACCCAAAAGGCCCAATCATCAGCATCGGGGTCTGATAACTCAGTCGCAGATGGCGCACCTTGGAACATTGTGATACGTGTCCATCTATCAGAGCGCGGGTCAAATTTAGAGGCGCCAAAGAAAGATAACTTACAGCGCAGTAAATCGATAGGGCGGCATTCAGCCCCGACTAAATTCCCAGCAATTTCGGCATAGGGGAAATGCGCTGTGTTCTGAAGGCGCCTCACGATAAAGCGTGATTGCGGATAACGTAGCAGCAATTCGGCAACGGTGGCATCTGGCCCAAGGCTATCCATCTGGGCCATCACCTCTGCGATATAATGCGCAATCGCAAATGGCATTTCCTTATCTTGCCCTGCTTCTTTTGTCGCATCACCAAGACGTGGCTCTAATTTTTCTTCTGACACATACCAAAATTGACGGCGCGCATCAGGGTGTGAGGTATCAATCGCAAGCGCCCATTGATAGTGGCGCTGGATAATATTGTGCAACTGAGACATCGTCATAGCAGGCTCTAACAAAGGTGCTCTCGCTTGCGTCATGCACTCTTCAAGACCATCACAAATATCTGATTGATATTCCATGATGAAAGACGCCATCAAAGCCTGAAAATCATCTCCCAATGGGCTGGCATAGGTGACAAGGCCATCAAAAGGATAAGGGGCGGCAAGATAATCATCTATCACTGTTCGCAAGGTCGCCCAATCGTGACGCAACTGCCTGATGATAGCCTGATAACCTGCATCATCCACTTGCCATTGATCGAGATGCGCTTGCACCCGGTCCGCCAGCCTGCGGTAGGCTTGCTGTTCCTCTGCTGATAGGGTGGCTTGCTGGCGGGTGCGGGCAATGGCTGTTTCACGCACCATAATCCAGCTATGAAGCAAATTGGGATGATGAATTAAGAAAGGCGCCATTCCAAGCCCCGTAGAGTTCCCAACCCCTAAATTGCGACGCATCACAGGATGCAAGCGACTTGCCTGTGCCCCGCCGCGGGCCTTGGCCACATGCTCAGCTAGCAAAAAGGTAAATTCACGGATGAGATATACGGTTAGCATCTCAGCGCGAAACGGGCCATCTAGGCCAGGATAATCTTTGATGACATCCCGATCTGCAATGCCGAATTTTCCATTGCCATAGACAGCTGTGGTACGCATCAAATAGCCAATCGCGGCAATTTTATCATGATCTGGCTGCTGGCCATCAGCAAGAGACTCGACAACATGCGCAAACAGACGCACCGATTTATTCGCCCGCGAGAGAGTCATCACTTTTTCATGATACTGCCCAGCTTCTTGATGGGTTACCTCGTCGGATAATTGCGCGATATCAGCGGCTGACGGGATACCATCAAATAAGCAAAAACTAGCATCCCACGCGGTGGCAATCACACGATCTGTCCGGTCGGCATCATCCAGGGGACGGCTATAAGCAATCAGCGCATACTCCTTGCCATAAAACGGCATCACTAGCACAGCATGACCGAAGCCTTCCTCATCCAGCGCGACCTCATGCAGCCACATCTCAGCTTTCTGGCTATGCAGTGCCCGAATTAAGGTTCGCTTGAATGAAAGCCGATGCGCAAAGCTTGCCCCGAGGGCAGGAAGGCGCATCACATCTGAGGCAGGACGCAAGGTTAGAGCGCTATCTTGCTGACATGTCGCTTGTGATTGTGCCATCCCTTTTATCCTCCTCACCTAGCCAGCTATGAAACAGCGGGGCCAAAATTCTCATCATAAAAACGAAGCCAATTCTCGCCCATAATAAGCGCTGTCTCTGCCTCGCTAAACCCAACATCACGCAAGCCTGATGCCAGGTTTGGGAAATCAGATATGCCCTCAAACCATGAAGGCTGTGCGGGGAAGCCTGCCGCATCTGCCGAGCCTTCGCCATAATCCATCACCTTTGACCAGCGACCATTGCGCATCCATTCAACGACTGAGTCAGGCTGGTCCTGGCATAAATCAGACCCAATACCTAAGGCGTTTACGCCATAGGCTGACGCCGCATCTGCTACCATCTGACAGAAAGAAGAGAGGCTACAATCGCTGCCATCTTTTAAATGGTGCGGATAGATAGAAAATCCAATCATGCCACCAGCCTGCGTGAGAGCTTTGATGATCTCATCGCTTTTGTTACGGCGGGCAGGATGCCACCAATCAGGGTTGGCATGCGTAATCGCAATGGGTCGTTCAGAGACATCGATCGCCTCTAATGTCGAGCGATCAGCGGAGTGGCTCATATCAACCACAAGCCCAACACGGTTCATTTCCTTAATGGCTTGCTTGCCAAAGCGCGTTAGCCCTGGATCTTCTTCTTCGTAGCACCCTGTCGCCAATAGGGATTGGTTATTATAGCTGAGCTGCATGAAGCGCGCGCCTAATTGATGATTGATCTCAATAAGCCCCATATCATCTTCAATCGGTGAGCAATTCTGATAGCCAAAAATAATCGCAGTCCGACCGGCTTCATGCGCTTGGCGGACATCATCACCTGTTAGGCCGCGCTGGATCAAATGCGGATATAATTCAAACCAGCGATTCCATTGGGCAAAGTTCGCAACAGTTTCACGGAACCCCTCATGATAACAAATCGTGACATGAACAGCGGAAAGCTGACCTTGCTGCATCTCTTGAAAATGGCGCGGATGCCAATTCACATATTGCAGATTATCGATATATAGTGGCCGCGTTGCCATGGCGCATCCTCCCACGCTGTCTTGTGATCAACCTGAATAAAAGAACGCAAAAAGGCAAGAGAGAGTAGCATGCTTTTTCATAAGGTGTCGTCATCTCGCTAGACATCTCGTTTTTGTTAAGCGTATCACAGACAAAGAGAGATCTCCCACCTGTGATGAGAAGGATAAAAAGATGGATGAGTCATTATTTGAAAAAGGCCTGAGCCAACGCAAAGCCACACTTGGCGCAGATTATGTTACCAAAAACCTTGCAAGCGCGGATGATTTTACACGCCCTTTCCAAGAGGCGATGACCGCTTGGTGCTGGGGCTTTGGCTGGGGCGATGACGCTATTGATGCCAAAACAAGATCAATGATGAATTTGGCGATGATCGGTGCGTTGGGCAAAATGCATGAATGGGAAGTGCATTGTAATGGCGCTGTCACAAATGGTGTGAGCGTTGAAGAAATTCGCGGCATCATCCATGTCATCGGGATCTATTGCGGCGTACCACAGGCACTAGAATGTTTCCGTGTGGCACGCAAAGTCCTCGAAGAGCATGACATGCTCTAAAATTTGTAGAACGCAGAAGCTGTTTTACCAAAAATCTGATCCTGCATGTGATGCGGGATCAGATCTTCATAGGCAGAGATAAGTTGATGATAGTCAGAGGTCAGGCTATCGACCGGAAAATTTGACCCGAACATCACACGCGATGGGCCAAATTGCCCAATCACGACTTCAACCAAAGGCGCAAAATCAGCCACTTTCCAACCATGGGCAAACATACCCAATCCTGATAATTTTGCCGTAATTTGTGGCTGATGCGATAACGCAATGAGCTGATCGGCCCAGGCAGCAATTCCTTCTGGCGAGCGGTCATAGCAAGACCCAGCATGACAAAGCGCGACCGGCAGCGAGGGATGATCAGCAAGCACAGCTGCCATTGGTGCCATTAATTCTGGCAAAAGCTGGAGGTCAAATGACAACCCTCTTTGCGTGAGCGCAGACAGACCACGAGAAAAGGCCGCTGATTCCAGTAACGATTGCGTCCCTGTCAGTGCATCTTCACCCGGGGCACGGCCAATAATTTGGCGCACACCCACAACAGATGGTAGGGACGAAAGCGCATCAAGCTGCGCTTCACAATCATCAGCTGCCAAATCACAAAATGCGACTTGCTTCATGTGCCACTGCCCTGCCTCAGCTGCTTGTTGTGCAATGGCATCAACCCATTTAGCTTCTGCTAAGCCATCAGCTGCCCCAACTTGGATATGAACTGAGGCTGAGATGTTATGAGCGGCCGCATCAGCGGTAAATTCAGGCAGCAAATAATCACGTTGAATCGGCGCAGGGTCGCCAAAAAACCGTACTTCACCTTGCGCCATGAGCCACGGGTAATGGACCGCCTGCAAATCCCATAAATGATGGTGTGCATCAATTCTCATCACAAGCCCCTACTCGTCTGATCACTTCATTTTCGCATGAGCTGCAAAGATATCAAAGCCCATCTGTTCGAAGAGCTGGCCATAATCAAGCAAGACCCAATTTTCCATAATCTTCTTATCAGCAACGCGATAAAAATCCATCACACGCAAGGTCAGCGCCTTATTGGTGGCGGCAACACCTAAATAATCGCCCTTATGAGTCATTGTCATTGAGGGCCAGCCTGAGACAGCGGCAAAATTCCCATCACCAATCCGGCAGTAATGGTTGCCGCCTTTACGATCAGGAAAGGCGCGCAAGAATGATTCCCTGTGATCTTTGACAAAACCATCCCAGCGATAATTAGACCCAATGCCACAAGGCCCATACCATAGCATATCATCATGCCAATAGCCATCATCACCGGTTTGAGATTTTGACTCAAAACTATCCGGGTCAAAGACATGCAGATCACCGAGCATTCCCTCAACCACGTCCAGCGATAGTGACCCATCGCCCTCTTGTGGCAACACACCATCATGTGTGGCAGGGCCGGGGAATAACATTTCTGTCCCTAGCATCTCTTTAATCGGCAAGCGACGCGCTTGGCGCATCAAATCAATAAAATCTGGGATCAACCGTGCTAATGTGATTTGCCCCTTTTCAATCTGGTAGAATTCGCCACTGCGCAAGAACGCAAGCGAATTGTGCGGACGCACACCATGAAGCGGCGCATGGAAATTCCCGACATAATGAGTCACAGACGCAATCCAATGCCCCCCAAAATCCCGGCGATTATCACCTTTGATAAAAAGCTCATCACGGCGTCTTGTGGCGTGAAGCGCAGCACGCAATGGACGATAAAAGCTATCCAAAACGGCTTGACGCCCCACGAGCTGGTTGACGGGATGCGCCACATCAAACACCACGTCCTCTGCAAGAATCACATTCGCGATAGCCTCTAGCTCATCATCTGGCACTGACACAAGCGCCTGAAGCTGCGCTAATATATGAGCGTGATTTTCCATGATTTCCCCCTGATTCGAAGCATCTTATCTAGCTGTTACGTCTTATCCATCAAAAAACTCTTGCCAAGATACTTGCCTCTTGTCTAGCTTTTTGAATAGGTATGCAAAAAATTTTACCATAAAGGAAACAAGGCGCCATTATGTCTGAGATTACCCTGCGCAATGTGACAAAAAGATGGGGCGATTTTATCGGGGTTGATGATTTCAACCTGACAATCGCTGATCGGGAATTTCTAGTTCTGCTAGGCCCATCGGGCTGCGGCAAAACGACAACCATGCGTATGATTGCCGGCCTGGAAGATGTCACAGATGGCACAATCAGCATTGATGGCACTATCATTAATGACCTGGAGCCTAAAGATCGCGATGTGGCGATGGTGTTCCAATCCTATGGCCTCTATCCCAATATGAATGTCTATGAGAATATTCGTTTTCCGTTAAAGGTGCGGAAAATTGACGAAGCCACGCATGATGAACGTGTGATGCGCGCGGCAAAAATGGTGGAGCTAGAACCATTTCTGCACCGCAAGCCTGCTGAATTATCAGGGGGACAAAGACAACGTGTCGCCCTAGCGCGCGCCATTGTACGTGAGCCAAATGTCTTTTTGATGGATGAGCCGCTTTCTAACCTTGATGCGAAGTTGCGTGTCTCAACAAGAGCGCAAATCAAGCATCTTCAGCATGAATTAAAAGTAACCACCATTTATGTGACACATGACCAGATTGAAGCCATGACTTTGGCGGACCG
>WTJA01000122.1:0-25776 GCA_011524995.1 Alphaproteobacteria bacterium
GATGCAAAGCTTTTGCCACCGGCGAGTTTTAAAGACCATTCAGGGTGGAGAGGCAAGATGTTGACGAGGGCTTGCCCCGCCTCATAAAACCCTTTTTCTGGCACCATGCGGCCTGCCATGAGGATGTAGGGTTTTCGTTGTGGCTGGCTCGTTAATGTGCGGTTGACACCAAGCCAATTCACTAGATGGGGTAACCTCTCACGTTTCGCGTCAATACCATCAAAAAAGCAGTTTTCGATGTAATGGCTGACGGATATCACACCGCTCAGCCTATCTGCCAAAAGGGCGCGTTCTTGCTGTGTTTTACCACCCTTCATGGTGCGGGGATCATTATGAAGGTATAAACATACTGGAATATCAGGTCGTGCCTCTGCTATCCATTTTGCCACTTCTAGGCGCCCGTGAACCTCAATAATATCTGGCTGTGTCTCTGCGCCCGAAAGGAAGTTGAGATAGGCTGTCACGAATTGCTTGGTCTGAGAGCGAAACCATGATGATTTTGCTGTCAGTCCGTAAAACTGCTCTGGCAGTAAAGGGGCGTCAACAGAGGTACCAAAAATCCGAAAATCAGAGGCGGTAGAGCCAAGAGAAGCCAGATCGCGCGAGACAGTAGAGACAGCGCCAGCATTATTCAGTGTAAAGCGTTCTTTATGAGGCAGGATGATATCTGTAAGCGCCGTCATAAAAGCCTCATCTCTTGCCGCTAGATTTTTATGTTTTGGCTGAACATGTCTAGCGTTGTTGCGATAGTTTTTGGTATAAAGAGGCTGGTGCGTGATGTAAAGATGACGCTAAGAGCGAAAAGCGAAACAAGGCTAGTGGGACATGACGCAAACACGCCACTTACATTTTTTAGTCATTAAACATGGTGCCTTGGGTGATATTATTCAGGGGCTTGATGCCTATGCTGCGCTCCGCCAGTCTTTTCCAGAGGCGCATATCACGCTGCTGACAAGCCGCCCCTTTGCCCCTCTCATGGCGCAGATGCCCTTTTTTGATGAGATTATCATTGATAAGCGTGCGCCCATTTGGCAGCTATCTGCCTTATTTTCTTTGCGGACGCTATTTCAGCGCTCTTTTGATTATATCATTGATCTGCAATGTTCAAAGCGCACCTCTCGCTATTTTCGGTGGTTTGTGAAGCGCCATCAAAAATGGGTGGGGACAGCTTCAGGTTGCTCGCACCAATATCCTGATTTCACCGATGTGAATAATGCTGAGCGCATGCGTCATGCGATGCGGATGGTCGGGGCAAAGGATACTGAGGCCAATCTATCTTTTCTCACCGCTGATGCGTCCCTGGCGCCGCCGCAACCTTATGCCGTGCTGATGCCTGGTTGCTCGCCAGCAAAACCATCAAAGCGCTGGCCTGCTGAGGCCTTTCAGAAAACAGCCCAGCTTTTGGCGGAGGAGGGGATTACCCCTGTTCTTATTGGCACCGATAGTGAGCAGACCCTTTGTGATGCGATTGGGAAAGCTGTGCCGCAGGCCTATAATCTATGTAACAAGACCTCTCTGGCAGAGCTAGCAAGCCTATGTGCCGCTGCTGCAGTGAATTTGGGCAATGATAGCGGGCCGACCTTCCTTGCTGCTAAAACAGCTGCGCCAACTTTGATGGTGATGGGCGCAGATACAGATCCCGCCATGTCTGCGCCGACAGGCCCTGCCGCGCGCTACGTCAAAGTGGATGATCTAAAGACATTATCCGCCGAGGCGGTTTTTCAAAAACTCAAAGAGATGTGGCGTAAGGCTTAGCCTCAAAAAGAAGAGCCTGGCTGTTCCAAGAAGGCCACTTCTTCTGCACTAGATGGCCGGCCTAAAATGGCATTGCGGTGCGGATATCGTCCAAATTTTTCAATGATATCACGATGACGGACAGCATAATCATATGTCATCTCATTGGTATATGTTTTGAAAAGAGGAAGCGCTTGGTCATGAATGGTAAGCTCCTCGGAATGCATCAGCGGCATCAAGAAGAAATGATTGCGTGCCCCGCCCGTTTCCGTGACATAGCCTTGTTTGACCGCCCGCAATGACAGGGCAACCGCCATGTCATCTCCCGCAAATGAGAGCGGCGTACCACGATGGATATTACGTGTGAACTGGTCCAATAAAAGGATAAGGGCAAGGCATCCATCTTCTGTTTGTGCCCACTGATCAAGCCGCGCACCAAGCGCATCTGCTACATAGTCGCCAAATCGCTCACGCAGCTCATTATCAAACGTGTCATCTTTCTTAAACCAGTGCTGCGGCGTAATCTCTTCAAACCAGAATGTGAGGATTTTCGGTATTGCTGATTCTTTCATCTGATTGGCCCACTCTTGAGGTTAAGATAAAATTCTTCCTGGGTTTAGCAGGTTTTTGGGGTCAAAACTCTGTTTGATGACATGCATCATCTCCAAAGCTACCGGGTCTTTGACACCCTTTAGCTGTTCAGCTTTAAGCTGGCCAATGCCATGCTCGGCACTGATAGACCCATTAACAGCATAGAGCGCTTCATAAATGGCTGCAAACATCTGGGGGCGTTTGGTGGCCCAGTCAGCATCTCCCCCTAATTTTTCAATGACATTAAAGTGAATGTTGCCGTCACCAATATGACCATAGGCACAGATGCGCACATCAGGGCAAATCTTGCGCACATTGGCAATGGCAAGGTCATAAAATGTGCCAATTTCTGATAAAGCGACAGAGACATCAGTATTAACAGGATGTGATTCAGCTTTGGTTGAATCAGGTGCATGTTCTCTGATGTCCCACATGGCTTTGCGTTGTGTTTCATTCTGCGCCATGACCGCATCTAGAATAAGGCCATCCTCTAATTGTTTTGCCAGAAAGTCTTCTAGCTTTTGCTGCAGTGGGATAAGCCCTGTCTCATCCGCCTTGGCTAGCGTCTCATCAGAGGAGGCGATTTCCAACAAAATCGCATAAGGGCGGATAGGTTGCAGCGGGCAGGGTAATTGCGGGAATTGTTTTTCTACAACGGCAAAAATATCATGTGGCATAATTTCAAATGCTTCCACAAGATCGCCAGTCGCTGATTTTAAGGCGCTTAATAGTCGCACGCCATCTTGTGGTGAGGCAATTTCTGCCAAGGCAGTCGCACGTGCCTTTGGGAGTGGTGATAATTTTAATGAAGCAGCCGTGATAACACCCAATGTGCCCTCAGCGCCGATGAAAAGCTGTTTTAGGTCATAGCCGGTATTATCTTTGCGTAAGGGGGTGAGCAAATTCATCACTTTGCCGCCCAGTAGTACGACCTCTAGCCCGAGGCATAAATCACGGGTCGTGCCATAGCGTAACACATTTATCCCACCTGCATTTGTAGATAGGTTGCCACCGATGCTGCAGCTGCCCTTTGCTGCGAGGTTGAGTGGGAAATATAGGCCATTCTCTTCTGCCGCAGTATGGATATCTTGCAAGATGCACCCTGCCTCCACCACCATTGAGCGGTTATCAACCGACAAAGACCTGATATTATTCATCCGGCGTAGTGATAGGATGATCATCGTCCCCGATTTATCTGGTACACCACCGCCAACAAGACCGGTATTGCCACCTTGTGGCACGATGGTCACATTATGTTTGTCGGCAAAGGCGAGAAGATCCGCTACCATTTCCGTAGAGGTGGGTAATAAAACTGCTGGGGTGATGCCTGTATAATTGCCCCGCCAATCATCACAATAAGGTGCCATATCAGCAGGATCAGTGATGATGTTCTTTGTGCCTACAATCTCTTGTAATTGGGTGATTAGTTCGGTCATGATAGGTCTCCTGCTTTTGGTGTTGGCTGCTCCGCTGCGGCACGTGCTAGCCTATCATTGATCGCGGCGCCTAGCCCAGAATAGGGGATAGGGGCAATCGCAATCATCTTTGCCTCGGACTCGTCAGCCTGATGAAGATAAGCAAAGAGGTTGGCGGCTGCCTCGATGAGGTCCGCCGTAGGCGATAAATTTAAATCGCCTTGATAAGCTCCAAACCCAATCATGAATTCATCAGCTTTTTTATCTGTCGCTTCTAATCTCACAGCTTTGGTTGGGGCATAATGGCTTGTTAATTGCCCTGGTGCCGAGGGCGCGGTATCATTTGTCACAGATATTCTGTTCGATGAAATGCCAGGGAAAAGGGACGCAATCTCTTCTTGTGTGACAGGGCCATGGCGCAAAATACACAAAGTCTCTGTGCTACAATCGATAATGGTTGATTCGACACCAGATTGGCAGGGGCCATCATCTAGGATCATCGCAATCTTATTGCCAAGATCAGCCTCGACATGTGTGGCCATTGTGGGGCTGATGCGTCCTGATAAATTAGCAGATGGCGCGGCGATAGGGCGGTCTGCTTCAGATAACAGGGCTCTCACTTTTTCTGGGGCAGGTACCCGAAGCGCAATTGTATCAAGACCAGCTGTCACCAAGCGCGAGATTGAAGATGGCGCGCGCAACGGTACAACCACTGTCAGTGGGCCTGGCCAAAACTGCTTCGCCAGTTGCAGCGCCGTATCAGAGAAGGCGCCAATTGATTGCGCGGCCTCTAATGTTGGCACATGCGCAATGAGCGGGTTGAAGGAGGGGCGGCCTTTGGCGTTGTAAATCGAAGCAACCGCTCTGTCATTTGTCGCATCAGCGCCAAGCCCATAGACTGTTTCAGTCGGGAAGCTCACTAATTTGCCGTCCTGCAAATAACGTGCGGCTTGAAGAAGTGATTGATGGTTGAAATCACATCGCATAAAAGGAACCTATTACAGAAGAGGCTAGGACAACGTTATCCTTACCATATCAGACACTCTATTCTTACGATGGTTGTAGCAAAATGTGCGGCAGATTTACAGTCACAGCAACACCAGATGAATTATTTTCTCGGTTCGGCGTCTCGCTGACGTCAAATTTGCAACCACGATGGAATGTCGCGCCGTCTCAATCAACACCTATCATACAGGCAAACGGCTTTGATCGCGGCGTAACTATGGCGCGCTTTGGGGTGGATAATATCATCCCTCATAAGACCCTTATTAACGCGCGGTCGGAGACCATCACACAAAAGGCTGCCTTTCAGGACGCCTTTCGCAACCATCGCTGTCTTGTGATTGCTAGCGGCTGGTATGAATGGAAAGAAAAGGGCAAGCCATATCACATTCAGTTGCGGGATGGCCGTGTGATGGGGTTTGCAGGTCTCCTTTTGCCACAGGGCGGTTTTGTTATTGTCACAAGTGCAGCAACGGGCGCGCTTTCCACTATCCATCACCGTGTGCCGCATGTGTTAGCACAAACGCAATGGGATAGCTGGCTGATGGGTGATAGTGATGATGCGCGTGCCACCTTTACAGCGGTGAATAGCGATTATTTCAACGCTTATCCTGTGAGCCCAGATGTGGGGAATGTCCGTCACGATCACGCCGGTCTTGTCGCCCCTTATGAGGCGCCCCCAGCGACAACATCTCCGCAGGCCGATTTATTTAGCTAATGTTAAATATCAGACGGCGCGGCCTTGCGCACTTCAATGGCATAAATATGCCAGAGGAATAAGGCGCCAGCCCCGCGATAAGGGTGCCAAGCCGCCGCTATCTCATCCATCTCTTGTTGCGAAGGGCGCTGGTCAAGCGACTTTAAGCGCTTCATACCTTCTTGTAAGGCAATATCATTGCTAGGCCAGGCATTCATATCCCCCAAAGCAAATAAGGTATAATTATCGGCTGTCCACGGCCCAACCCCTTTTTGACGCAGTAAGTGAGCCGTCACCTCTGAGACAGGTAATTGTGCAAACTCTTCGATCGGCAGGCTGCCATTCAGAATATTTTGGGCAATATCCCGTAAGTAGCCTGCTTTGCGCAAAGATAGGCCGCATTGACGCAAATCACTATCAGTAGCGTTTGCGATTGGCACACAGCTAGTCAGGTCAGCTTCTACCATGCGCTGCCAGATATGAGAGGCCGCCTGCCGTGAAATTTGCTGGCCTATAATGATCTTCGCGAGGGTTTCAAAGCCTTCTGGCAAGAATCTATCTTTGGGCGCACCATAATTGGCATAGGTACGCGCTATATCGCCATCTATTGTGATCAGCAATTGCAGGGCCTTTTGAAAAAGGTGTGCCTTGTGTGGGGCTTGTGTCATTGACGTCACTATGTCTGCTTTTCCTTTTCAAAGACCGTAGGCTATCATGAAAAGGTAAATTTGCCTAAGGTAGGATTCTAACGGATCAAAAATAAGAGGATGTCATGGCGCATAAGCAAAAACACCTTGTCTGGGATCTGCCCTTGCGGCTGTTCCATTGGGCCTTTGCCATCTCTGTCATTGGCAGCTTTATCTCTGGTGAAATGGGAGTCTGGGCGGTTCATGAGCGGTTTGGTATGACCATTATAGGCCTCGTCATCTTCCGTGTGATTTGGGGATTTATCGGGTCGGAGACAGCCCGCTTTTCCCATTTTTTAACGGGTCCCAAGGCTGTGTTTCACACCATCAAAGGTCTTCTTCGCAAACAAAGTGATGATAAGGCTGGGCATAGTCCTGTTGGCGGCTACGCGACCGTAGCGTTGTTGCTGGTACCGTTTTTCATGGCACTAACGGGAACAATCAACACAGATGATATTCTCTATGATGGCCCCTTTTATCATTTATTCACATCATGGAGTAAACAAGCTGGAGAGCTGCACGAGATAGGTCATTATATTGTCATCGCTCTTTTTGCACTGCATATGCTAGCAATCGGATATTACTGGCTGGCAATACGTAAGAATCTTATCGCACCTATGGTGACGGGCCGCCCCCGCAAAAATGCAACTGGCGTCGCGCCATTATCAGCCTCACGCGTGATATTTGGCTTGTTTCTGATGGTGGGTCTTGTGGGATTGGCGCAGGCCGCCATTTTGCTGCGACCTGCCTATTTCTAAGTCCGGTATTTTTGTCGTATTTGTTACTTCTTGAATTGCGAATGACAAGCGCCACAGGTTTTGCCCAACGCTTGCATCAGCATTTGCGTTTGCCCGCTATCTTCGGCGCTAGCCGCTTTGGCAAGGGCAAGGGCGGCCTCTTCATTCTGTTTGGCGAGTAATGTAAATTCATCGAAACGCTGCCAAATATCTGATTTCGCGTCAGTTTTACCTGTGTCAGAACCAGCAGGGAAGTAGTCAGGCATCTTTGCCGCCCACGCCGCGATGGTTTCAGCCCCTAGCTCAATGCTCAGATAGTCGCCCTCAGCAAACTGGCCACGCATGGCGCGAATAGCGGCACCATTTTGTTTGAAATTGGCTTGTCTTTCAGCGATAACATCAGCCTGTGCAATGCTAATCATGGGTGTTGATAGCGTGAATAAGCTGGCTGCTACAATCACGGCGCGGCTTACATAGTTCGTCATTATGGCTCTCCCTCTGTGGTGCGTCTGCATAAAGTAATATCATTAACCTTTCTTACGAAGTAAAAGAGCGCATTAGATGAAGCCAGGCTCTTTTTATTATGAGCGGCCATTTGTGAGAGGACAATTCAGCCCATGCCAGCCATATTTATCGGCACCTTATTATCCTTTGTGGGGCTGTTCTGTGGCGTTGGGACAGGGGTAATCGTCAAAATCATATCTAGCGAGGTCAGCCTTGTGACAACGCTGTGGTATCGGTTTTTATTATCTCTGCCTTTTTTGTTTTTCGCCGCTTTTTGGCAAAGAGGATGGGCTGCGTATCAGATTAAGGCCAAAGGGGTGCTTATTATCCGTATCGTATTAGGGTTATGCGGTATCACCTTATGGTTTACCTCTATGCGTCATCTGCCCCTTGGTCTTGCAACAGCATTGATGCTCAGCTCAGCAATTTATGTGGCGCTTGCCTCCCCCTTTTTGTTGCAGGAAAAGGTGGGGCCCTATCGGTGGACAGCGATTATTGGCGGATTGGCTGGCGTATTTGTGATTTCTAATGCGTTCAGCGCCTCGTTTGAGCCATTAATTATCGTGCCGATTTGCGCCTCGCTCGCTAGTGCTGGTTTGCAAATCACCTTGCGCAAATTAGGGAAAAGTGATGCGCCATCATCTGTGGCTAGCTGGTATAATTTCGCAGGGTTTTTGCTAACAACATGCTATATTTTCCTATTTGACGAATTTGTTTTGATTGCTGGGCTGTCACTATGGGGCTACATGCTGGCCCTTGGGGCGCTAGGCGCCTTGCTCCAATTATCGTTCACAGCATCCTATGCCTATGTTGATGCGGTTATTGTCTCTACCTTGCGGTATCTGCAGGTGCCGCTAGCCGCGCTGGTTGGGTTTATTTATTTTGCAGAGGTTCCCACAATGCTTCAGATGCTAGGCGCTGTCATGATTGTCTCATCCTCTATCGTCATTGTGATAAGAGAGTTTCAAAAGCGTTCTGCTGGTGCTTGATATCTCGCTTCTCTCTGTTGTATGAAGAGGAGCAAATTGGCGTGAAAGGACTAGTATAATGGCAAAAGACTTCATCTTACGTGTGATGGGTGAGACCGATATTCTTGAGGTTTCTGTAACTGGCGAGATGGTGGAAAACCATAAACAGCCTGATTTTGCCAAAGACTGGGATAAGGCTGATATCGCAAACTGGCTCGCACATTGGTTAGATGGTGATAGAGCCGCAGCTTGGATGGATGATAGCGCCTTAAACGCCAAGATGGAGCAGGCCGCTTTATCTCTTTTACTGTCAGACGATAATGCTGAGGCCTTTCTCTCATCTGAAGCGAATTACCTTCTGATGCTATTGCTTCGCGAAAAATGGCCAGTGGGTAGCAAGGCAAAATTCAAGCCAAAAGCCGAGAAGGTAGAGGCAAATCATACTTATCATATGATTTTCTGCACCCCACAAAAGCTTGAGACATTAGACAACGCTGAATTAATCGGACGTGCGGAATCACACGCCCTTGGCACGCATTTGCCTCTCTTGAAGCAGTCACGCAAGATCTTCGCTAATTCAAGCGCCGTTCATGCGGTGATTAAGCAGGCGATGCGCTAGAGCGCTTCGATAACAACCGCAACACCCTGACCGCCGCCGATGCACATGGTCGCTAAGCCATAGCGACCTTGCGTGCGGCGGAGTTCATGAATGAGCTTGGTCATGATAATGGCCCCTGTGGCACCTACTGGGTGACCTAGGGCAATGGCGCCACCATTGGGGTTCACCTTCGCAGGGTCCAATTCCAATTGCTGAGATACCGCGCAAGCTTGGGCGGCAAAGGCTTCGTTTGATTCAATGATATCTAGCTCATGGGCTTGAATGCCGGCGCGTGATAAGGCTTGCTTGCTGGCTGTCACAGGGCCCATGCCCATAATGGCGGGATCAAGGCCTGCATGACCATAGGCAACGATACGCGCTAATGGCTTTGCCTGCTTCGCGACAGTTTCATTGGCAAGCACAAGAGACGCCGCCCCGTCATTGATGCCGGATGAGTTGCCAGCCGTGACAACACCGTCCTTTTGGAAGACAGCGCGCAATTTTGCCATTTGGGCAAGGTCGGCATCACGTCTGACATGTTCGTCTGTATCAAAGGTCACAGTCTTGCGGCCAGCTTTTGCTTCAATGGGATGAATTTGGCCTGTGAAATAGCCATTATCAATCGCTGAGACGGCGCGGCGGTGTGATTCCACGGCAAACTCATCCTGCATCTCTCTTGTGATGCCATATTTGGCGGCTACATTTTCCGCTGTGATACCCATATGGCCATGACCAAACGGATCAGTTAGCGGGCCAAGCAGCATATCAACAAAGCTGGTATCGCCCATTTTTTGGCCAAATCGCATAGCAGGCGCGATATGAGGCGCGCGGCTCATCATTTCAACGCCGCTGGCAAGGCCTGTTGTGATGTCGCCTAATTTGAGCGCCATAACCGTTTGGATGATGGCCTGCAAACCTGATCCACATAACCGGTTTACAGCGATGGCCGTGCTGCTATGGGGGAGGCCGGCATTAACGGCACATTGACGTGCCAGATAAGGGTCAACGGATGATGTATGAACCACATTGCCTAGAATAGATGTCTCGATGCTGTCAGCTGATACACCGCTTTCTGCGATTGATTGCTGCATGATTTGTGTCAACAGGTCGCTCGCGCTGGTTTGGGCCAAGGCGCCGCCAAATGTGCCAATCGCGCTTCGTTTAGCAGAGAGAATAAAGACATCTTGCATCATGGCTCTATGGTCCTTTTAGCCGTGAGTAATATAAAGGTGGCAATAGAATATCATAAGATAGCAAAGATAGAGGTCCAAAAAAGAATCCAAAAGACACTTTTTTACCTTTGTCCCCCAACTGCATAACTAGTCACACTAGTCTCTATCTAGTTTTATGACCATCACAGTTCGGTTTGTGAAAGGTTGTATGATGACACACCCCCTAATTGAAGGCCTTCAAGGGTACCTTGGATGTGATATGATAGAGTTCCACCCCCCCCTCATGTCTGGCTGATGAAGATGAAAAAATCAGGCATGCTCCTTAAAATTGAAGCCACAGCACAGCAAGATAGGCTACTTATCAATGTCGGGTTTGCAAGAGATGGTAGTGGGCCGCTTCGTGCCAATTTTCTCTCGACTTTGATGGTTGAGGATATCCATGCCACTAGCTCAAGCCCCATTGGTGTATGTGGCGGAGCGGCCTCAGTTACCATCTATCATATACTGAATATTAGCGGCATGGATGTCATGCAACTTCATACCGCCTTACTCAATTTTGAAGAGTTGACGGGGTGGATATATTCCTCGCTTGTTGAAGATGTATGTTTATTGCCGGTGAGGTATGATGATGCCAGCGTGCCTAATTTCTGAAGTTTTTAAAATCTGAATGCGGCTGTCCCTTAACAAAGGCGACTAGATTTCCTACATAGAGACAAGAGTGACTATTGGGAAAGGGTGCCGCTATGGGCCAGGAAAAGAAGTTCGATTATGATCTTATCGTCATAGGCGCAGGGTCTGGCGGCGTTCGCGCTGGCCGCATTGCGGCTGGTCATGGCGCCAAAGTAGCGGTAGTTGAGGAAAGTCGTCCGGGCGGTACCTGTGTTATTCGCGGCTGTGTGCCAAAGAAATTGCTGGTTTACGGCGCAAGCTTTGCCAGTGAAATGGAAGATGCCGCTGGTTTTGGGTGGCAGATTGAGGGGGCGCATCATGATTGGGCACAGCTCATCGCCGCGAAAGATGCAGAAATTAGCCGTCTTGAAGGGATTTATCGCTCCTTACTAAAGAACGCCGGGGCGGATTTGCTTGAAGGGCGCGGCGTGATTACGGGTGCACATGAAGTAACTGTGAATGGCACAGCCTATAGTGCGGAGCGCATCCTCATCGCGGTGGGCGGATGGCCGTCACTACCGCCCGTACCAGGCATGGCAGAACATGCCATCACCTCTAACGAAGCCCTCGATTTGCCACGCCGCCCTGACCATATCGTTATTCAGGGGGCGGGCTATATTGCGCTTGAATTTGCAGGTATTTTTAATGCCTTGGGCTCTGAGGTGCATGTCGTCTATCGCGGTGATTTGCCGCTTCGTGGTTTTGATGACGATGTCAGGCAACATATGGTCACGGCGTTACAGGACCGCGGCATTCACTTGCATCCAGAAACAGAGATTGCGTCGATTGCGGCAGAAGGTGATAAAAAGCGTGTCACCTTTGCCGCGGGGGATGATATGCTGACAGATTGCTTTATGGCAGCAACAGGCCGTGCGCCAAAAACAAACGGGCTTGGGTTAGAGGCCGCTGGTGTCAAGATGAATGACAAAGGGGCTATCATTGTTGATGAATGGTCACAAAGCTCGGTGCCATCTATTTATGCTGTAGGGGATGTAACGGACCGTGTAAATCTCACGCCTGTTGCCATCGCTGAAGGGCATGCTTTTGCTGATAATTGTTATGCGGGGATGTCTCGTACAATCTCACATGACAAGATTGCGTCTGCTGTTTTCTCGATGCCGCCAATTGCGTCCGTGGGCCTCTCAGAAGCTGAGGCCAGAGACAAGCATGATGTAGTTATATATGATAGCCGTTTCCGGGCCATGCGGAACACTTTGTCAGGGCGTAGCGAGCAAAGCTACATGAAGCTCATCGTTGATAAGGCGTCAGATGTTGTGCTTGGCGTGCATATGGTGGGACCGGATAGTGCCGAGATCATGCAGGGGATTGCCATTGCCGTTAAAATGGGCGCGACCAAAGCGGATTTTGATGCCACGGTCGGGATCCATCCCACTGCCGCAGAGGAATTTGTCACAATGCGGACGGCTCGTCAGGAAAGCTAGAGCTATCGCGTGGTTTTTTGATGCGAGATATTGATTTCACTTTGCTTTGTCTTGCTGGCTAGCATATAATTTCACAGACCTAACCCCTTGTATGTGAGGATCCAAAAATGACCTGGCAACCAAATAGCTGGCGCGACTATCCTATTATTCAGGTGCCTGAATATCCCGATCAGTCAAAAGTGACTGAAGTGGAGGAAACGCTTGGCAAGAAGCCTCCTTTGGTATTTGCCGGGGAAGTGCAAAATCTCCGAGACCAGCTTGGGGCTGTTGCAAAGGGTGAGGCCTTTTTGCTGCAGGGCGGCGATTGCGCTGAATCATTTGCCGAATTTTCAGCCGATAATATCCGTGATAGCTTCAAAGTATTTCTACAGATGGCTGTTGTGTTGACCTTCGGCGCCTCATTGCCAGTCGTCAAGGTTGGCCGTATGGCGGGTCAGTTTGCTAAGCCGCGCTCTGCCTCGACAGAGGTTGTCGGCGGTATTGAATTGCCATCTTATCGTGGTGATATGGTGAACGGCATTGAGTTTGAAAAAGACGCGCGCATCCCTGACCCTGAGCGCCTTTTGAAAGTGTATGAGCAATCTGCATCAACATTGAACCTTTTGCGGGCCTTTGCCCAAGGTGGCATGGCTGACTTGCATAAAGTTCACAGCTGGACCACGGGGTACATCACTGACACGGTGCAAGCTGAGCGTTATGAAGAATTGGCAGCTCGTATTGATGAATGCTTGGCCTTTATGCAGGCTTGCGGCTTGACCGCTAATACCGCATCTCCAATTGGGGAAACAGATTTCTTCACAAGCCATGAAGCATTGCTTCTGAATTATGAAGAGAGTCTTACAAGACGTGATACTATTACAGATGCCAAAGGGTGGTTTACAACATCAGCCCATATGGTGTGGATTGGCGATCGGACACGTCAAATCGATGGCGCCCACGTTGAATATATGAGCGGGATTGATAATCCGATTGGGCTAAAATGTGGTCCTTCAATGGATATTGATGATCTGCGTCGTCTTATTGATAAGCTGAACCCTGAAAATATCCCAGGTCGTTTGACCCTGATCTCTCGTATGGGGGCTGATCAGGTGCTTGAGAAATTGCCACCGCTGGTAAAGGCTGTGAAAGAGCATGGCTCATCAGTTGTCTGGTGTTCCGATCCAATGCATGGCAACACGGTAAAAGCCTCTACAGGCTATAAGACACGCCGTGTTGATGATGTGATGAAAGAAGTTGCTGGCTTCTTTGAAGTGCATGATGCGCATGGCACATATCCAGGTGGTGTTCACTTTGAAATGACAGGTCAGAATGTTACAGAATGCCTTGGCGGTGTCTCAGAGGTAACAGAAGCGCGCCTTGGTGATCGCTATCACACACATTGTGACCCGCGTCTGAATGCAAGTCAGTCATTGGAATTGTCATTCCTGATTGCTGATTTGATGAAGAAGCGCCGTGATGGCCAGCTTCAGCAGAAGAAGGCAAGCTAAGGCTAGGACCTTTTATGAAAGATGCCAAGACACATTTAGGGCCGCAGGTTGAAGACCAACCTGCGCTGACCGATAGCTATTTCAACCTGACAAAACAAATTGTTCAGGCGAATGGCGATGTGTCTGTGACCTATGCTGTGTTTATGCGTCGTCCTGTGACCCTAGCGCCCCGCCTTGCCATTGACTGGTTGATGGCGATGGCAAAGAGCCGTGATGCGGACATAGAGGTCGATTTGCTGCATAAAGAGGGTGCTTGGGTTGGTGCGGGTGAGCCTTTGCTGACAATCACAGGCTCCTTTGCGATGTTGGTTGATTTAGAGACGGTCTTCTTGCAGCGCCTTGGGGCGGCATGTGTTGCGGCCTATAATGCCTATCAGATGTGTGTGGAATTGCCTGATGTTGCCTTTTTGGCGATGGATGCGCGGCATTGCGCTGGTGAAGATATGGCGCATATGATGGCCTATGGGGCGTCTGTCGGGTCAAATAAAGCAAGGCTTAAAACACATGCAAAAGGCTTTGTGGGGTGTGCCACAGATGCCACAGCTCACTATTTTGGAAATGATGCTGGTATGGGGACGATGCCTCATGCGCTAATTGGTTATGCGGGGTCTACGGTCGCGGCAGCAAAGCTATTTCACGCACAATTTCCAGAAAAGCCGCTGACAGTGTTGGTTGATTATTTCGGGCAAGAGGTGGATGACGCTCTTGCGGTTTGTCAAACCTTCCCAGAGCTCGCTTATGGCGGACAGCTTGCTATTCGTCTTGATACGCATGGCGGTCGGTATGTCCAAGGATTGGATACCCAGTCATCCTATGCGGTGTTGGAGCGGAACGTTCCAGAGGCTATTCGGGGGTATCGCAGTGAGCATGAGCTAAAGCAGCTGATGGGAACAGGGGTGAGTGCGGCTGCTGTGTGGCATGTCAGAGAGCAGCTCAATCAAGCCGGGTTTGATAAGGTTAAGATCGTAGCATCTAGCGGGTTTGGTCCTGATAAATGCCGGGTCTTTGCGCTTGCGAAAGCACCTGTTGATGTGATTGGGACCGGGTCGTACCTTCCCGAAAAATGGACTGAGACTTATGCGACGGCGGATATAATTGCCTATGATGGGGTATCACGTGTCAAATTAGGCCGTGAATTCCTTCTTGCGCCGTCAAAAGATGTGGCAGGTTAAGTCATGAAAAAATTTGCTATTGCGATGGCGCAATTAAATGCGCATGTCGGCCATGTAGATGCAAATCTTGCCTCATTCATCACTGCAAGAGAGCGGGCGGCTGCAAATGGCGCAGAGCTTATTGTCAGCCCGGAGATGTTTTTATCAGGCTATCCCTGTGATGATCTTGTGCTGCGTGCCGATTTTATGGCCCAAGTAGCAGAGGCCATCGACAAGCTCATACACCTCTCGGCCGATGGCGGGCCCGCCATGATTATTGGGGCGCCCTGCGCAGAAGCGGGCAGACTCTATAATTCAGCCTTTGTCATTGATGATGGCGCGCTTTTAGCAAGGCGAGATAAGGTTGAATTGCCAAATTACGGTGTGTTTGACGATAAACGTCACTTCACCAAAGGTGATTTGAAAGGCCCTGTTTCACTTCGCGGGATCAAAATCGGTCTTGCCATTTGCGAAGATATCTGGTGGCCAGATGTATGTGAAACGCAAGCGGAGAGCGGGGCTGAGATGATCATCTCCCTCAATGCCTCGCCCTTTGATGCTGGTAAGTCTGATAGCCGGATGGCGCATGCTGTCGCGCGTCTTACAGAGACAAATCTACCATTTCTCTATGTGAATATGCTCGGCGGCCAAGATGAATTAGTCTTTGATGGCGCGTCTTTTGCCTTGAATGTGAAAGGTCAATTAGCGGCGCAATTACCGGCTTTGTCTGAGACGGTCTCTCTGGTTCATTGTCAGGCCGATATTGAGGGGCGCTTCACCCTGACGGGGGCAATCTCGCCACCAGAAGATGAATTAGGCGTAATGTATGGCGCATTGATGCTTGGTATTCGCGACTATGTTACAAAGAATAATTTTCCAGCTGTGGCGCTTGGGTTATCTGGCGGCGTGGATTCTGCGCTTGTGGCGGCGCTTGCAGTTGATGCGCTTGGCGCGGATAAGGTACGCTGTTTGATGCTACCTTCTGGCTATACGGCTGATATCTCAAAGATAGATGCTGATGACATGGCACAGCGCCTCGGTATTCAAATTGACACTGTGCCTATTGGTCCAGGGATGGAAGCTGTCTCGGATATGATGGGGGCGCTATTTGCTGGCAAAGACAGCGATGTAACCGAAGAGAATATCCAGTCACGTCTGCGCGGTCTCTTGCTGATGGCGTTATCAAACAAGTTTGGCCATATGATCCTCACTACGGGCAATAAATCAGAATATGCCACCGGCTATGCGACCTTATATGGCGATATGTGTGGCGGCTATGCGCCGATAAAAGATGTGTGGAAAACAAAGGTGTTCCAGCTCTGTGAATGGCGGAATAAGACAATGCCACGCGGCGCTTTGGGTCCTGAGCGCGATCCAATTCCTACCCGGATTATCACGCGGCCTCCGTCAGCAGAGTTGCGGCCGGACCAGGAAGATACCGATAGCTTGCCGCCTTATGATATCTTAGATGCTATTTTGATCGCGTTGACTGAAGAAATGGCTGATATTGACACGATTACAGCACGTGGGTATGACCGCGATATTGTTGAAAAAGTATCACGACTACTCTTTCGTGCGGAATATAAACGCTTTCAATCAGCGCCTGGTCCAAAGATGACGCAGCGCGCTTTTGGACGCGATAGACGTTTGCCACTCACATCAGGGTTTTTACCAAAAACATCTGATAAATAGGAGACTTCACCATGGGACAAATGGTGCCTAAAGTTCGCTTTGCCCCCAGCCCAACCGGGAAATTGCATGTTGGAAATCTGCGGACGGCTTTGGTCAATTATCTGTTTGCACGTCAAGCTGGCGGGACTTTTATGTTGCGGATTGATGATACAGATACTGAACGGTCTTCGGCGGCTTATGAAGCCGCTATTCGCGCTGACCTGACATGGATGGGGATGAGCTGGGATTGCGAAGATCGCCAATCAGATCGCTTGGCGCGCTATGACGAAGCGCTTGCGACGCTGTTGCAGTCAGGGCGCGCCTATGCCTGTTATGAGACAGCAGAAGAATTGGCGCTCAAACGCAAGGCGCAACTGAATGCTGGCAGACCACCTGTTTATGACCGAGCGGCGTTGAAACTCACTGATGAGCAAAAAGCAGCCTATGAAGCAGAAGGGCGGCGTCCTCATTATCGCTTTAAGCTTTTGGATGAAGAGGTTGCTTGGACTGATTTGGTGCGCGGTGATGTTGCGTACCATATGTCATCGCTATCTGATCCTGTAATCATTCGTGAAGATGGCCGCGTCATCTATACGCTTGCATCAGTTGTTGATGATATTGACCATGAAATTACGGCCATTTTGCGCGGCGAAGATCATGTCACAAACTCTGCCGCACAAATACAGCTTTTTGAAGCATTAGGTGCCTCTGCGCCGCAAATGGGCCATTTAGCGTTGCTATCTGGTGCCGAGGGTGAGGGCTTATCGAAACGCCTGGGAAGCCTTTCTATTGAAGAGTTGCGACAAGACGGTGTTGAACCAATGGCAGTGGCATCAGTGTTAGGGCGAATTGGCACATCGCAGTCTGTTCAGCCTCTCTCTGCTATGACAGCCTTAATTGATAGCTTTGATATTTCAGCCTTTGGTCGCGCCACTGCCAAATTTGACCCGCAAGAACTCCATCAGATTAATGCCCGTATTGTGCAGCAATATGAGTTTGATGAGGTAAAAGATAGAGTGCAACCATTGGGCATAGATGATGCAGCCTTTTGGCTTGCGGTTCGTGGGAATCTAGCATCCGTTTCAGATGCAAAGATTTGGTGGGATGTATGTCACTCTGCGATCACGCCGGTGATTGAAGATGCCGATTTATGCCAAGCCGCCATATCGCTATTGCCATCTGATGATATCACTGATGAGACTTGGAAGCCGTGGACGAAGGCAGTCGCCGACCAAACCGGGAAAAAGGGCCGCTCGCTCTTTATGCCGCTTCGCCTAGCTTTGACAGGGCAAGCTTCTGGGCCAGAGATGGCAGGGTTATTGCCGTTTCTTGGTAGAGAGCGCATCATGGCTCGTTTGCAAGGACTGAATGCCTAATGTTATCGCTCTATAATACTTTAGCCCGCGCCAAAGAACCCTTTCAGCCGATCTCACCTGATCACGTTGGTATCTATGCGTGTGGGCCAACTGTGTATGATAATATTCACGTTGGCAATGCCCGCCCACTTGTTGTGTTTGACGTGCTAGTGCGCGTGTTGCGTCATCTCTATCCTGACGTTACCTATGTGCGAAATATCACAGATGTAGATGATAAAATTAATCAGCGTGCCGCTGAACGTGACATCTCCATTGAAACATTGTGTGAAGAGACGATTTTACGCTTTCATCAAGATGCAGACGCCTTGCATGTTGTAGCGCCAGATGTGGAGCCGCGCGCTACTCATCATATTGCTGAGATGATTACGATGATTGAAACCCTCATCCAAAAGGGGTTTGCCTATGAGGCTGAGGGGCATGTGCTGTTCGCGATCTCGGAGATGTCACATTATGGGGAGTTATCGCGACGCTCGCTAGATATGATGCGTGCGGGCGCACGTGTTGAGGTGGCACCCTATAAAAAAGATGCCGGTGACTTTGTTCTATGGAAACCCTCTGAAAAGGGGCAGCCGGCCTGGGATAGCCCGTGGGGACGTGGTCGCCCTGGCTGGCATATTGAGTGCTCTGCTATGAGTGCCAAATATTTAGGACAAACATTTGATATTCATGCTGGCGGCTTAGATTTAATTTTCCCGCACCATGAAAATGAAATTGCGCAAAGCTGCTGCGCCCATGATAGCGAGAAGATGGCCCATTATTGGGTCCATAATGGCTATGTCACCGTTGAAGGTGAAAAAATGTCTAAATCACTAGGCAATTTCACCACTGTCCGAGATGCTTTGGAAAAACATCGCGGTGAAGCGGTGCGTTATGCCTTGTTAAACGCTCATTATCGCGCGCCTTTGGATTATTCAGATGCCGGCGTCTCAGAGGCGAAACAGGCGCTTGATAGGCTGTATCGCGCGGTGGGTGATGCCAAGCCTGCCAAAGACGTGCCTGAGGCGTTTCTGTCAGCCTTATGCGATGATTTAAACACACCCTTGGCGCTGTCACATCTTCATGAATTGGCAAAATTGGCCAATAAGGGTGATGGCGAGGCCGCATCATCTTTGCGTCGTGCCGCCAATCTGATGGGATTGTTGACACAAGACACAGCCGCATGGCTGCAAGCCGCGGCGAGTGGTGGCCTCAGTGAGGCAGAGATTGAGGAATTTATTGCTGCACGAAAGCAAGCGCGACTTGATAAGGATTTTGCCAAAGCAGACGCCATACGTGATGACTTAGCCGCGCAAGGCATCATTTTGCTTGATAGTGCCGACGGCACCACCTGGCAGCGTCAATAGAACGTCATTTGCGTATTGTTGTGAATTCCAGTAAAACAAAGACTTTCAAAAGCAAAAGATGGTAAATGGGGCCAGAGAATGACAAGCGAACGTATCTATTTATTTGATACAACTCTCCGAGATGGTGGGCAAACAAGAGGCATTGATTTTACAGTTGCTGACAAGATTGCTATCGCCACGGCGCTTGATGAATTTGGTATCGACTATATCGAAGGTGGCTGGCCTGGCGCAAACCCAACAGATGATAGTTTCTTTGGCGACCCACCGGCTTTTCAAAATGCTAAATTTGTTGCCTTTGGGATGACGCGGCGAGCAGGGCGCTCAGCAGCGAATGATCCGGGCCTGAATGCTGTCTTAGATGCGCAAACAGATGCCTCTTGCCTTGTTGGTAAGACATGGGACTTCCATGTCGAGACGGCTTTGAACATTTCCTTAGATGAAAATATCGAGATGGTCAGAGATTCCATCAAAGCCGCTGTTGATAAAGGCAGAGAAGCGATGTTTGATTGTGAACATTTCTTTGATGGCTATAAGGCTAATCGTGACTTTGCGCTTGCCTGTGTGAAAGCTGCCCATGAAGGGGGCGCACGCTGGGTTGTGCTATGTGATACAAATGGCGGGACCCTACCAGATGAGGTGTTTGAGATTGTTAGCGATGTCAAAGCCACCTTGCCAGATGTGGATTTAGGGATCCATTGCCACAATGATACCGGGCTGGCTGTCGCGAATTCGTTGGCAGCTGTGAAGGCTGGTGTGCGTCAAGTGCAAGGCACCATTAACGGTCTTGGGGAAAGATGCGGAAATGCCGACCTTATCACCTTGATACCAAATCTGATGGTAAAACTCGGCTACCAAACAAATATCGCAGCTGATAAGTTGCCGAAATTAGTGTATCTATCACGCCTGATTGATGACCGGTTGAACCGTATGCCAAATGCGCATGCGCCCTATGTTGGGCAGGCAGCCTTTGCGCATAAGGGCGGGCTTCATGCCTCTGCTGCGCAAAAAGATCCACGCACCTATGAGCATGTGCCACCAGAAACTGTTGGCAATGTGCGGCACTATCTCATCTCTGATCAAAGCGGCAAGTCAAATATGATTGCCCGTTTCAAAGAGGTGGGGATTGAGATTGATGCCAAAGATAGCCGCATTGATAAGTTAATTGCGGCTGTCAAAGAGCGTGAATTCCAAGGGTGGTCTTTTGATTCCGCCGAAGCCAGCTTTGAATTAATGGCCCGTCAAGCATTGGGAGAAGTGCCTGATTATTTCTCTATTGGGCGCTTCCGTGTGACCGATGAAAGACGATTTAATGCCAAGGGCGAATTAGTTGTTGAATCAGAAGCAACCGCTGCTGTGGTGGTGGATGGGGTTACTCATCTGGAAGCCGCTGTCGGGAATGGTCCTGTCAATGCCGTTGATTCAGCGCTGCGCAAAGCGTTGATTGAGGCCTATCCTATTCTGTCATCTGTTGAATTAACAGACTATAAGGTACGGATATTAGAGCCGCAAAATGGTGATAGTGGTACCGGCGCCGTGACACGTGTTTTGATTGAATTCAAAGATGATGCCGATCACGTATGGCGCACCGTTGGCGTCTCAACCAATATCATCGATGCCTCAGTTATCGCTTTGGCTGATGGCATGAGATATAAGCTTCATCGCGCGCAGGCAGCATCATAAGATGACACAAGATACAGTTACGGTCACACCGCCGGTGATTATCCTGCTGCGTCCGCAATTAGGCGCAAATATTGGAGCGTGCGCCCGTGCTATGAAAAATTGCGGCTTATATGAGTTACGTCTTGTTGCCCCACGTGATGGCTGGCCAAATCCAGAGGCAGCCCCGATGGCTTCTTCAGCAACCGATATTTTGGATTCCGCAGAACTATATGATGATTTGGCATCAGCCATGCATGATGTCACGCTGGCGTTTGCCACAACGGCACGTATGCGCGATATGGTAAAGCCCGTTATCAATCCAAGAGAGGCTGCACAGAAGACAGTTGAGGCGCCGCAAAGCAGTGGCGGACGTGTCGCTTATATGTTTGGGGCTGAGCGCTCCGGTATGGATAATGATGAGGCTGTTATGGCCGACTTTATCGTGTCAGCTGATTTAAATCCTGCCTTTTCTAGCCTCAATCTTGCACAAGCGGTATTGATGATGGCGTGGGAATGGCGCATGGCCGCCTTGGCAACGAAGCCGTCAAAAGATGCCAATGATGACTGGCCTGAATTGGCGACCATTCAAGACCGTGATTATTTCTTTGCACGATTTGAGAAGATGCTTGATGAGCGTGGCTTCTTTGCAACAGCTGAGATGGCGCCAATTGTAAAACGCAATTTACGGGCCTTTTTCTCGCGTGGGACACCAACAAAACAAGAAATTCGAACCTTGCAAGGTGTCTTGACGAATTTAGAGCGCGATAAGGGCGCACAATAAGCAAATACTTGACTTTTTAACTCAGGTCAGTATTTTTGCGACATTCTCGGGAAAGTGGATTTCTGCATCAGGGTAGGGATCCCGGCCATTTGGCACTACCGGGCCAATAAAAAGAAAAGGAAAAAGAGATGGCTCCAAAGTCAGATCATAAGCGCCACAGCGCAAAACATAAAATCGACCGTCGTTTAGGTGTAAACCTTTGGGGTCGTGCAAAATCTCCTCTTAACAACCGTGACTATGCCCCAGGTCAGCACGGGCAGCGCCGCAAGAAGCCAACCGATTTTGGTGTGCAGTTGATGGCGAAGCAGAAGCTAAAGGGCTATTACGGTAATATCGGCGAAAAGCAGTTCAAGCGCTATTATGGCGAAGCTGTTCGTCGTCGTGGTGACACAGGTCAAAACCTTATCGGTATTCTTGAGACACGCCTTGATGCGGTTCTTTATCGTTCAAAAATGGCGCCAACAGTATTTGCCGCACGTCAATTGATCAACCACGGTCACGTGATGCTAAATGGTAAGCGTTGTAACATTGCATCAGTCATGTTGAGCGTTGGCGATACAATCTCTTTGAAAGAAAAATCAAAGACTATCCCAGCAGTTCTAGAGGGTGTTGCCTCAACTGAGCGTGATGTTCCAGAATATGTTGATGCCGATCATGACAAGATGACAGCGACATTTGTGCGCGTTCCTACTTTGGATGAGGTGCCTTATCCAGTACAGATGGAACCAAATCTTGTGGTCGAATATTACTCTCGCTAAGAGAGATATAACAGACAATCAAATAGCGCCCATTGGGCGCTATTTTTTTGCTTTTGCAATGAATGATTAACCATCTCTATTCTATAACAGAATAACCGCTGACGGATAAAAAGATGAGCCAATGGCCTGACACCTATTACGCTTGCATTTTCACAAATCAAAGAAGCGATTCTGGGGAGGATCTATACCCTCTTCTAAGCGAAAAGATGATGGAACTTGCCACATCTCAACCTGGCTTTTTGGGTGTTGAATCAGTCCGGAATGATGAGGGGCTTGGTATTACGGTCTCTTATTGGCGGAGCCGGGAAGATATTACCGCTTGGGGGCAGAATGCCGAGCATCGCGTCGCCATGTCGCTTGGTCGCGAAGAATTTTATGAGTGGTTTCAGCTGCGCATTGCCGAAGTGTCAACAACACGCAGCTTTAATATTATTTAGGCTTGCGCGCCTGGTTGTACATTGATGCCGTGGGTATTTAGCATCTCTAACAATTCACCAGTCTCATACATTTCGCGGATAATATCACAGCCACCCACAAATTCCCCTTTGACATAAAGTTGGGGGATGGTTGGCCAATCTGAGAAATCTTTAATCCCTTGGCGTAATTCATCATCTTCCAAAACATTGATGCCTTTGAATTGAACACCAATATGAGACAGCACGCCGACAACGGCAGCTGAGAAGCCACATTGCGGGAAGATAGGTGTGCCCTTCATAAATAGGACAACATCTTGTGACTGGATTTCAGATTGAATTGCGTCATGGATTGCTTGTTGTGACATTGTGATACCTTTTCGCTTGTCAGCTTTTGTCTGTCATGAGTCCGCTTTGGGAAGGCGTGTTTGCAGGGCGAGCGCGTGTAATTCACCACCCATGCGGCCCCCTAGCGCCTTGTAAACCATTTGATGCTGTTGCACACGATTTTTGCCTTCAAAGGCAGTTGTTTCTACGAGGCAGGCATAGTGGTCACCATCGCCTCGTAAATCTTCGATATGCACATGGGCATCAGGAAAAGCCTCTTTGATGAGTCTTTCGATTTCATGAGCTTCCATTGCCATTTTGACGTTCCTTTAAATCATCAAAACTAAGATCTATCGCGCTGCGACCTGAGGCAATGTTGCTTCATAGGCGTGTGCGATATCTACCAATGATATGGTCTCGCCATCTGCAAATTGCAAGTCAGACACAGATGTGGTCATACCAATTCTGCGGAGCGGGATGTTTTGTGCCTCTGCAGCAGCCTCTAATGCTGCGGGATTGCTTGTGGCAACAAGATAACGCGCTTGTGCCTCACCAAACGCATCAGCCACGCTAAGCGCTTCTGAGAAGGCGATGCCAAAGGCGGTACCTAGCGCCATTTCTGTTGCAGCCACAGCCAACCCACCATCTGACAAGTCATGAGCGGCAGACAGGCAACCCTTCGCAATAAGATCCTGCATAAAGAGGCCATGCTTGGCTTCCTTTTCCAGATCGACTTGTGGCGGGGCATAGGCATCTGCAACACCGCAATAGGCAGCAATGAGGCTGGCGCCTAATTGTGGATTGCCGTTATCCCCAATGATGTAAAGTGCTTCATCAGCAGCGGTGAGCTTGTTACCAATCGCCGTGCGATAATCATCCATCACACCAACCATGCCAATCACAGGGCAGGGGAAGATCGCTTCGCCATCTGTTTCATTATAAAGTGACACATTGCCCGATACGACAGGCGTGCCAAGCGCCGTGCAGGCATCCCCCATCCCTTTAACAGAACCAACAATTTGCGCCATAATCTCCGGACGCTCAGGGTTGCCAAAATTGAGGTTGTTTGTCACGGCCTTTGGCGTGGCGCCAATTGCGCAGATGTTTCTGTAGGCTTCTGCTACGGCTTGCTTGCCACCTTCATAGGGGTCAGCATGAACATAACGCGGTGTGCAATCGGTGCTGATCGCAACAGCTTTATCCGTGCCGTGAACACGGACTAATGCCGCATCACCGCCAGGGCCTGCAACGGTATCCGCCATCACATCTCTGTCATATTGTTCATAGACCCAGCGGCGTGACGCAAGATCAGAAGAGGCCATTAAATCAGTTAAGATGGTGCCAACAGTTTTATCAGTGCTTAATGCGCCATCTGATAGGTTCTCTTTTGGCGCAATCTCACTATGAGGTCTGTCATATTCAGGGGCATCATCCACCAGAGGTGCGAGCGGAATATCACAGGCAATATCACCATCTTTTTTCAATACTAACCGGCCTGTGTCAGTCACAACACCGATTGGCATGAAATCTAAGTCCCATTTATCAAAAATAGCACGGGCTGTTTCCGTTTGTGCCGGGTCAATCACCATCAACATGCGTTCTTGTGACTCAGAGAGCATGATTTCATAGGCTGACATTTTGTCTTCACGGACAGGAACCAAATCGAGGTCCATTTCCATGCCCAAACCGCCCTTTGAGGCCATTTCAACTGAAGAAGAGGTGAGGCCAGCAGCCCCCATATCCTGGATGGATAGCACGGCATTGGCTGCCATAAGCTCCAAACAGGCTTCCATCAATAATTTGCCGGTAAATGGATCGCCAACTTGAACAGTTGGGCGCTTTGATTCTGTTTCTTCAGAGAATTCGGCAGAGGCCATTGTGGCACCATGAATGCCATCACGACCTGTTTTCGCACCGACATAAATTACAGGATTGCCAGCGCCGGTGGCAGCTGAATAGAAGATTTTATCGCTATCTGCGAGGCCGACGGCCATGGCATTCACAAGAATGTTCCCATTATAGGAGGGATGAAAATTCACCTCGCCGCCAACAGTCGGAATGCCGATACAATTCCCATAACCGCCAATACCAGCTACAACACCATTCATTAGATGAGGTGTTTTTTCATGGTCGGCATCGCCAAAACGTAACGCATTTAAGAGCGCAATAGGGCGTGCACCCATTGTGAACACATCGCGCAAAATACCGCCTACACCCGTAGCTGCCCCTTGGTAAGGTTCAATGAAAGAGGGGTGGTTATGGCTTTCAATTTTGAAGATGATCGCTTTGCCATCGCCAATATCAATAACGCCGGCATTTTCACCTGGGCCTTGAATAACGTGTGATGCTTCGGTTGGCAGTGTCTTCAGCCATTTTTTTGATGATTTGTAAGAGCAATGCTCAGACCACATGGCCGAAAAAATACCTAATTCGCATAGATTAGGCAGGCGTCCCAAACGCGTTTGGATAAGGTCCCACTCCTCTTGGGATAAGCCCATAGAGGCAGCATCGTCAAATGTCATTGGTCTCTCGCTCATGATGCGGCAACCCCCTCTAATGCGCTTTTCAAGAATGTTAGGCCGTCAGATTGTCCCA
>WTJA01000122.1:25876-31269 GCA_011524995.1 Alphaproteobacteria bacterium
TCTGTGGCATCCAAAGTTGTGTCTTTATGCCAGATCATATCTGGGCGGCGGCCAGTGATACGCTCAACGGCAACCTTCATATCGCGGTCACAATTGGAGCCTGGGAAAATGATAATGGATGCTCTCATGACTCGTCTTCAACCGTAATCTCATAATCTTCAATCACGGTGTTGGCGAGAATTTGTTCGCACATCCGTGCCGCTCTTTGATGGGCGCGTGCTGCATCTTCGGCATCGATATCGAGTGTGATTTGCTTACCGATACGCACATTGCTGGCCTCAGCAAAGCCAAGCGAGGCGAGGGAGCGTTCCACGGCGCGGCCCTGTGGGTCTAATACCCCGTCTTTTAATGAAATATTCACAACTACTTTCATGATGCGTCCCCTGATGTGCTGTCATCTTCAAGTTCAATAGAAATGCCAAGGCGCTTGGCGATTTCGCTGTAGGCTTCAATCAGTCCACCTAAATCACGGCGGAATCTGTCTTTGTCCATTTTCTCGTTTGTTTTCACATCCCACAAACGGCAATTATCTGGGCTAATTTCGTCAGCTAGAATAATTTCATAGCTATCATCGCCGTCAAGGCGTCCAAATTCTAATTTGAAATCGATTAGCCGCACACCAATGGCGCGGAAAAGCCCGCATAGAAAATCATTGATGCGGTTGGTGAGATAGAGAATCTCGTCTAATTCTTCATCATCGGCAATATCTAGCAAAGTGATATGTTCGCGTGCCACCACCGGGTCACCAAGTGCGTCATCTTTGAGGCAAAATTCGATGAGAGGGGCCGGCAGCTTAGTCCCTTCTTCGATGCCAATGCGGCTGCAGACTGAACCAGCTGCGACGTTGCGCACAATCACTTCGATAGGCACAATCTCAACTTTTTGCACAAGCTGCTCACGAAGGGAGAGGCGCTTGATAAAATGATGAGGGATGCCAATCTCACCTAAGGCCAAGAGCAAATGTTCGCTAATTTGATTATTCAGCACGCCCTTTTGCGAAATAGAGTCTTTCTTCTGGGCATTATAGGCTGTGGCATCATCTTTGAAATATTGAATGATTGTGCCGTCTTCTGGCCCTTCAAACAAAATTTTAGCCTTGCCTTCATAGATCATATTGCCTTGTGACATTGGCTGTCCCCTTACTTCTGAAAGACGCGGTCGAAAATGGTATCAACATGTTTGAAATGCTGATCAAGGTCGAATAAGGCTTCTATTTCGGCATCGCTCAAGGCGTTTTGAACATCTGCATCCGCCTTTAACAGGTCGAGATAATTGCCATTGCCTGCCCAGACTTCCATCGCATTGCGCTGTACCATGCGGTAGGCATCTTCACGGCTGACACCTTTTTGTGTCAAAGCCAGCAAGACTTGCTGTGAATGAACAAGGCCACCAAGCGCATCAAGGTTGGCTTGCATTTTCTCTGGATAAACAAGCAAATTCTCAACTACGCTGGCCAAACGATGTAAGGCAAAATCAAGCGTCACAGTGGCATCTGGACCAAACATACGTTCAACAGATGAGTGCGAGATATCACGCTCATGCCACAGGGTGACATTTTCAAGCGCCGGAATTACAGCGGCTCTCACAATACGGGCAAGGCCTGTGAGGTTCTCTGTTAATACGGGGTTGCGCTTATGCGGCATCGCAGAGGAGCCTTTTTGCCCAGATGAGAAAAACTCTTCTGCTTCTCGCACTTCTGTACGCTGCAGGTGGCGGACTTCAGTTGCGAGGCGTTCCACAGCTGAGGCGATAACACCTAGGACTGAGAAGAACATCGCATGACGGTCACGTGGGATAACCTGTGTTGAGACAGGTTCAACAGTCAGCCCCATCTTATCGGCGACATGCGCTTCAACAGCGGGGTCTATATGCGCAAAAGTACCAACCGCGCCAGAGATGGCACATGTTGCAATCTCGGCTCTGGCTGCCGCCAATCTGGCACGGCATCTATCCATCTCAGCATAGTGGCCTGCTAATTTGAGGCCAAATGTTGTCGGTTCAGCATGAATGCCATGTGAACGTCCAATGGTTGGTGTCATTTTGAATTCATAAGCACGTGTCTTCAAAGCATCGCAAACCCGGTCAAGACCAGCCATGAGGATATCGCTCGCACGCGCCAATTGAACAGCCAAGGTTGTGTCTAGCACGTCTGATGATGTCATGCCTTGGTGAACAAAACGGGCCTCTGGGCCTACATATTCCGCAAGGTTTGTGAGGAAAGCGATCACATCATGCTTAGTTTCACGCTCAATTTCATCAATGCGGTCAATGTCAAATTGACCTCTGTCCCATACAGCTTTGGCTGCCTCTTTGGGGATAACACCGAGCGATGCTTGCGCATCACAGGCATGAGCTTCAATTTCAAACCAAATCTGGAACTTTGCGGATGGTGACCAAATAGCCGCCATTTCCTCGCGAGAATAGCGTGGAATCATAGGAGGACATACCCCTCAAACTTTGTGAATTAAAATTGGCCTCTGCATATCATTTTTCTGCGAAAAAGGCTATAGTGAGAACATGAAATGCAAAAAAGAATCTTTGTAGGCACGTTCTGTTATGTTGCGACGCTTATTGATACAAGCTGCGATTAAGGCAGCTCAAAACCCAACCATTCGCAGAGAAGCGGGTAAAATTGCTGTGCAAGCAGCGGAAAAGGCGCGTCCCGCCATCCTGAAAGGCGCGCGTCGTGCCGGAGAGCTGACCAAAGCGGCTAGTGATGAGATACAATATCAGCTGTCAGAGCATAGCTCACAGAAATCAAATAAAAAAAATCCGCCTAAGAAATAGGCAGTTTCACATCAGTCCAAGGTTTCTCAGAGAGACAACATTGCCCCCAGCCACAATCAAATGGTCATGAAGGCTGATTTGCGCGCCAGCAAGTGCTGTACGCAGCTGCTTTGTCATTTCAATATCTTGTTTACTCGGACGCTGATCACCACTTGGATGATTGTGAACGATGATAAGATTGACCGCATGGTGTTTTAAAGCTGTCGCCAATATCTCGCGAGGATAGACCATTGTTTGATTCACAGTACCGGTGCTCATTTGCACCACATCTATCATACGAAATTGTGTATCCAGCATAATCATCAGAAATGTTTCACGCGGATAATGCGATAATTTTTGGATGCAAAAATGTTCCAATTCTTGCCAGCTTGAGATGATGTTTCCTTTGCCAATTGCCTCAAATGATAGGCGGTGAAATAGCTCGTTGATTAACTGGAAATGTTGCTGTGTTGTGCGCCCAATCTGATCCATTTCAAGCAAATGGTCCGGGTCTGCATGAACTAATTTTGTGAGGCTGCCAAAGCGTTTTAGCAATTGTTTTGATAGGGGCTTGGTATCTATGCGCGGCAGAGTGGCATAAAGGATTACCTCTAATAATTCTAGGTCAGTGAGCGGCGAGGGGCCATGACGCGCAATCTTGTCCCGCATTCGCTGGCGATGGCCCTTTATCCCCTCATCTTTGTCTGTCATCTCAGATGCTCCCATGGTCGCATCTAAGAGGTGCATCAAGAAAAGGTTAAAATTCTCTTAAGAGCCCAGAATTTATTTGTAAGGAGGGCAACTATAGCCAGCCGGCGATAATGTAAATATCTCAGCGCCATCTTCGGTAATGCCAATGGAATGTTCAAATTGCGCAGACAGGCTTTTATCCTTAGTCACAGCTGTCCAGCCGTCACTGAGAATCTTAGTGTCATAGCGGCCGGCATTGATCATCGGCTCAATGGTAAAAATCATGCCGGCCTCAAGCGCCTGACCTTTGCCAGCTTGACCATAGTGAAGCACAGTCGGGGCTGTATGAAACACGCGCCCTAATCCGTGACCTGTGAAATCTCTCACAACAGAGAAACGATGTGATTCGGCATAGGATTGGATGGTATGGCCAATATCACCTAAGGTCACCCCTGGACGGCAAATATCAATCGCCTTCATCAAGCAATCATATGTCACTTGTGTGAGGTTGCGTGCTTTGACTGATGGGGTGTCTACCCAATACATTCGGCTCGTATCGCCATACCAGCCATCTAAAATGACTGTCACATCGATGTTAAGAATATCGCCTGACGATAGTTTCTTAGGGCCAGGGATGCCATGGCAAACGACATGGTTTAATGAGATACAAGTTGCCTTAGGAAACCCTTTATAATTGAGAGGGGCAGGTACGGCGTTATGCGCTGTGATGTAGTCATGACAGATTTTATCAAGCTCTTCGGTGGTAATGCCTACCACTACATGCTCGGTAATCATATCAAGCACAGATGCGGCTAGCTGGCCTGCTTTACGCATGCCCTCAAACCCTTCTTCACCATGTAGGACTACTTGTTCATATCGCATGAATTTGCCTTTAATACTTCTCAACAAAGGGATTGGCGCTATATAAACAGCATTGGCCCGCCATTTGTCAAATTTTGGCAGAGTGTCTCTCAGACTATAGGTATAATTATGACGATTAAAACAGCTTCTATCCTTGTGATTGGTGATGAAATTCTCTCAGGGCGTACAAAAGATAAAAATATTGGCTGGCTGGCTGAACAGTTAAATGAGATGGGAATTGACCTTATCGAAGCCCGTGTAATTGCCGATGGTGAAGATACGATTATTCGTCACGTCACAGATTTGTCACAGGCAACTGATTATTTGTTTACCTCAGGTGGTATCGGCCCAACACATGATGATATCACAACGGCAAGCGTGGCCAAAGCCTTCGGCAAGGCTGTCATTCGCCATCCGGAAGCGGTGCGTCGCTTGCTCGCTCATTATGAAGGCACAGATATTGAGTTCAATGAAGCGCGCCAAAAAATGGCAGATATTCCAGAAGATGCGCATTTGATAGACAATCCGGTTAGTGCTGCGCCGGGATTCCAGCTGGAAAATGTCTATGTGATGGCAGGTGTGCCCTCTATCATGCAAGCCATGTTTGAAGGGCTAAAGGATCAGCTAGAGGGTGGGCAGAAGCGAACACGTATTACCGTACAATGTGCCATTGGCGAGGGGACAATCGCGACAATTATGGGTGGTACCTCAGAGGCGTTCCCTGGTGTCTCTGTTGGAAGCTATCCGTGGTTCAAGCCTGGCCAATTTGGGACGGCTGTTGTTTTAACAGGACGTGATGCCGCGCAAACACAAGCCGCCGCCGAAAGCTTAGCCAAGCAAGTGCGCGATGAAGGGTTTGGTGCTGAAATCCTCGCCCCAGGTCAGGACCATTAATCCCAAGGTCCTTTGCGCCGCCGGTGAAAGCTTGGCACTGAGCCGGATTTTTGTCCTTTGACGAGGATGTAACGGCTTGCGACTTCTTGTCTTATCTCTGCTGAACCTGTCACCTGCCACGCTGCCTTTGTTGGCGGTTGATGGAATAATGGGATGTGGGCCGGCTTTAGGAGGGGCACTAA
>WTJA01000037.1 GCA_011524995.1 Alphaproteobacteria bacterium
GAGCGATAAGTTAATGAAAAACTTATCAAAATTAGAATTTAAAAGATATTTGAATGGCAGTCCTTCTGGGATTGACCAGCTGGTTGTATCATCTGTCGCAGCACGGCAAAAACAGCTGATTATTGTGTTGCGCGATGATAGCCGCATGAGCCAATTCCTCAATGGCATGCGGTTCGTGAACCCAGATCTGCCACTCTATCAATTACCAGCATGGGACTCTTTACCCTATGACCGTGTCTCGCCGCATAGCTCTGTGACATCGGCGCGTCTGGCGACCCTGTCACGTCTGTCTGATGGGGCACAGCCAGGGGTGCTTGTCACAACGGTGAATGGGTGGCTGCAAAAATGCCCACCACCCTCATTTTTTGAGCGCGCAAGCCTTGTATTGCGGGCAGGTCAGCGCATCGAGCTAGATGAGATAACGCAGTTTCTGGCCAATAACGGGTTTCATCGCACCGATACTGTACGCGAATATGGCGAATTTGCCGTGCGTGGCGGTATCGTTGATATTTATGCCGAGGCAACAAGCGATCCGGTACGACTTGATTTCTTTGGCGATGAGATTGAGAGCATTAAGCCCTTTGACTCGCTCTCTCAGCGGTCACATGGCACGACAACCGACATTGTTTTGCAGCCAGCAGCCGAATTTTTGTTAGATGAAGAGGCGATCTCGCGGTTTCGCAGCCGGTTCCTTGAGTTGTTTGGCGGGCGTGCCGCGCAATCTATGATTTATGAATCAGTCTCTGCTGGGCGTATGGTGCCAGCCTTAGAGCAATGGTCGGCGTTGCTCCATGAAGAGATGGTTACCGTTGAAACATATATGCCAGAGGCCGATATCCTGTTTGATGATGAAGCAGAAGCGGCGCTAGCGGCACGCAGCGAGCAAATTGCCGAATTTTATGAAGCACGGCTCAATCCAGAGATGGAAGAAGAGACGGCATATTATCCGCTGCCGCCTCATTGGCTTTACCGGACAACAGAAGGGGTGTCGCACGCCCTGGCTGCCCCGACAGCGCATTTCCTATCCGCTTTTGTACAAGACCGGCCAGCCGGGCTATCGACAGATGTGGGCGGGCGTATTGGGCAAAGTTTCACCCCGCAAAAAGATCAAACGCAATTACAGGTCGTTATCAGCCATTTGCAAGCCCCTCCCAAAGGCCCCACGATTATCGCCTGTACCTCAGAAGGGGCAGCGCGGCGCACGGCTGAATTACTAGGCGAGCCGCTATCACGCACTATTCCGTATTTCACTTCACTCGCCGACGCACTGGCACAACCTCTTTCAGTGGTTCATTGGCCATTGGAAAAAGGCGTTGTGCTAGACGAGCTGTCAATCATCACAGAGCAGGATATTTTCGGCACAAGGTTGGCGCGGCCAGTGGGGCGCCGGCGGGCCGATAATTTCCTCACCGAAGTCTCCGCCCTAGAGGCTGGCGACCTTGTGGTGCATGTAGAGCATGGAATTGGTCGCTATGAAGGGTTGGAGACAATCCGCAGTGCTGGCGGCGCTCATGACTGTTTGATGCTGATTTATGCAGATGGCGATAAGCTTTATTTGCCGGTTGAGAATATCGATATGCTCTCGCGCTATGGCAAAGAGGGGACAGAAGCTATCTTAGACCGGCTTGGCGGTGTGGCATGGCAAGCACGCAAAGCCAAAATCAAAAAGCGCATCCAAGAGATGGCTGACCAGCTGATTAAAATTGCTGCAACGCGCGCCGTCGCCACAACAGAACCGCTGACGATACCAGAGGGTGGCTTTGCCGAGTTCTGTGCTCGTTTTGGTTTCTCAGAAACAGATGACCAGCTCGATGCGATTGCCGATGTTCTAGATGATTTAGCATCAGGCAAGGCCACTGACCGCTTGATTTGCGGTGATGTTGGCTTTGGCAAGACAGAAGTGGCCTTACGGGCGGCTTTTGTTGCCGCAATGGCTGGTTATCAAGTTGCTCTTGTGACACCAACAACATTGCTGGCTCGTCAACATGGCAAAGTCTTTCAAGAGCGGTTCAAAGATTTCCCTATTTCAGTGCGAGTTCTATCACGCATGACAGGTAGCGGTGAGGCGAAGCTTATCAAAGAAGGCATTGCTGATGGCGCTGCGCAGATCATCGTTGGGACCCATGCGCTCTTGGCTAAAACAATTAAGTTCAATAATTTGGGACTTTTGATTGTTGATGAAGAGCAGTCATTTGGCGTCGCGCAAAAAGAACGTTTGAAAGAGATGAAGGGGGATATTCACGTCCTCACTTTGACGGCCACGCCTATCCCGCGGACCTTACAGATGGCGCTAACAGGTGTGAGAGAGATGTCAATCATCGCCACACCGCCGGTTGATCGTCTGGCCGTCCGGACCTTTATCGGGCCTTGGGATAATGTTGTTCTCAAAGAAGCTATTCTGCGGGAGCGTTTCCGTGGCGGGCAAACCTTTGTGGTCTGTCCCCGGATTGATGATATGGCGCGTCTCTATGAGCGCATCGTCAAATTGGTGCCTGATGCCAAGATTATCTCTGCGCATGGCAAGATGACGCCAACTGAACTCGATAAGGCTATGACTGCCTTTGGGGAAGGTCAGGCTGATATTCTTGTTTCAACAAATATTGTGGAATCAGGGATCGATATTCCGTCTGCCAATACTATGATTATCCACCGCGCTGATATGTTTGGTCTTGCTCAGCTTTACCAGCTGCGTGGTCGTGTCGGACGTGGGAAACAGCGCGCTTATGCCTATCTTACCAGTGATCCGAGGCGTATGATAACACCGCAGGCGAAACGCCGTCTTGAGGTTATGCAAACCTTGGACAAATTAGGGGCTGGTTTCACACTGGCGTCCCATGACCTCGATATTCGCGGGGCTGGCAATTTGCTTGGTGATGAGCAATCAGGTCATGTCAAAGAGGTCGGCGTCGAGCTATACCAAGATATGTTACGCCAAGCCGTAGAACTCGCGCGGAAACAAAAGGCAAAACAGGCCGAAGAAGAGGGGCCGCAAACCTATTCCCCTCAGATCTCGCTTGGCACACAGGTCCTTATTCCAGAAGAATATATCCCAGATTTGACGAGCCGCCTTTCGCTTTATCGGCGCATTGCCTCTCTGCAGACA
>WTJA01000030.1 GCA_011524995.1 Alphaproteobacteria bacterium
GTGAAAGTACCCCGTTTAGTGGCATCTTTGCCCTCGTGAGGAATATGCAGCCTAGCGAATGGGTTGCGTTTGTTTACTTCAAATTCCGCATACGCATGATTGAATATTGCCGCAAGTACACTGGTTTTACGACGCACCGTCGCCGTTTTATTTCCCTGCAGCTGTAAGGTCTGCATTAGTAATTTTGCATCATCTCTTGTATAGGATGCAACATCACGGTCACCGACAAGTTTGATCAAGGTTCTTGTGGCGACAGTGCAAGCTGAAGGGTCAATGTCTCTTGTCATCAAGTATTCATCAACAACTTCGGATAATAAATTCTTCTTTGGGGCAAACCCTGCGATTACAGCTGGTAAATCTATGTTTGTCACTTTAGGCAATGACCAAATTTCGTCTAATAAGTCAGTTAATCGTCGTGCGTAGGCTTCTGCAGTAACGTCTTCTGATGAAAGCGCATGTCGTACATGCGAACCGTATAAATTCACGGCATGTGTGGGAACCCTACGGTTATAGTAAATGACATTTCCACGTCGTATCGTGTACTTAAAGTGTGTCAATGGACCCCCTAAAATTTTCCTAAGATACTAATTTCATTTACTTTACTTACAGGTATGGCACAGGCGGGTGGTTGGACCGCGGGTACGCTGGACTCAGGGTTCATGTACGCTGATGGAAACACGGCCTAAATCTCAGTTGCGAACATTGATCACAATATCAAGGCGAAAGAAGCCAAAGGTTTCGGCGACACAAACGCAACTGATGTCGATGTTGTGAAAGATGAGACGCGCACAACGGTTTCCATCAAATCTGATATTGGCAACGGCCTTTCTGTTGGTTTGACAAACTTCCGTTCTGGTTCGATCCAATTGCAAGGCGGCGCAAGTGAGTTTAAATCATGGGTGCCCGATGCAGAGGCAAGCGTTGATACAACCGCAATCATGGCGGCATATTCTGTTAATGAAAACATCGATGTGTTGTTCGGGCTAAGCAATGATCGGTTGTCAGATACGACTGTGACTACCATGAACGGTACTTATAATATCCAAGGCGGATCAGCGAACCGCGCCGTTCTTGGTGCGTCCTATGCCATCCCAGATATCGCGTTGCGTGTTTCGGCAACCTATATGCCATCTGCCAGTTTGACAGTTGGATCAAGCTTTAGCGAGACAAGTTTGCCCGCGACAACTGGCATCCCAACCACGTACGGTGACTTGGCATCTTTCACTGCTAAGTTCGGTCCAACCGCTACGGGTGCTGCAATTCTTGCAAACGCCTTGCCGACGGTTGACGTAGACGGCGAGGCGGTAACATTCCCAACAGGAGTAACAGCACATATGGCTTTGGCAGGAACAGTGAATCCAGTTGCAAGTTACGACTCCAAGGTAGGTCTCCCTGAAACCGTGATCCTTGATTTCCAGACTGGGATCGCGGCAGATACATTGTTGTTTGGTTCGGTTTATCACGCGAAATGGGGTGATGCTCAAATCGTGTCAGATACGGGGTCAGCAGCCACAAAAATTTCGACCAAGTTTGAAGATTCAACCAAGTACACTTTGGGACTTGGCCGCAAGATCAATGATCAGCTTTCAATCTCGGCAACCTACGCTCAAGAGGACGGAACAGGCGCATTAAACAGCAGCCCATTCACGGTCTCGAACGGCACAAAATCCATCGCATTGGGCGCACGTTACACACAAGGTAACATGACAATCAGCGGTGGGGTAAACATGACCGAAGTGGGAGGTGTGAAAATCACCTCAAACGGAAAAGAAACCGGCGCATTCATCGCGGAATATGGTACAAACCGTGTGACAGCCTTTGGTTTGAAAATCGCATTCGCGTTTTAATTAAACACCGAATTTAAAAATTTCAAAGGCTCGCAGTTTTGCGGGCCTTTCTTTTTGCTATAGAACCTGTTTAGGGTGGGCGAAGTTATCGAATTGATTTGGGTTATTAGGTATGAATGGAACATTTGCTGCAATTATGATGGTTTTGGGCCTGTGGGACATGTCCGTGAATTATTGTCAAACGGGTTGTTTCCAGGAACGCGAGGTTGCGGGATATACCACCTATGCGATTGGCGAAACCTCGTTCAACGATGATCCTGTCGGGACCGAGGTCTATGTGCGCCGCGACACCAAGGTTGCGCATGGTCCGTTTCAAAATGTCTATGGCCTGTCGATCAGTGATACGGGCGATGTTTGGGCAGGGATCGGCCATGCCTATACCATCGACACCCCGATTGAGCGTGTGGATGTGCAACTACATGCGATGACGGGCCTTTATTCCCGCGGGACAGGCGTGGATTTGGGCGGACCGATTGAATTCCGCTCTGGGATCGAGGTGGCCTATCACCTTGAAAACGGGATGCGCTTGGGGCTTGGGTGGGATCACCGATCCAACCTTGAAATCTACGCCCGCAACCCCGGCGTTGAGATGGTGCATCTGCGCCTATCAATTCCATTGGAATAATTCAAAAACAACTTGCCTCTGGCGCGTTCAGGATTAATCTCTCATGCATAAATGGGAGGAAATCACATGAAGACTATGGCAAAATTTGCCGTTGCAGCACTCGTTGCATCATTGGCCACAGAAACATTGGCAGAGGAATGGAACGTATCCCTATGGGGAAAACGCCGTGCCTTTACGGAACATGTTGAAAAGCTTGCGGAATTGGTATCTGCCAAAACAAATGGCGAATTTACCATGAACATCAGCTATGGTGGCCTATCAAAGAACCGTGAAAACCTAGATGGTATTTCAATCGGTGCATTCGAAATGGCGCAATTCTGCGCAGGCTATCACCGCGACAAAAACCCAACCATCACTGTGTTGGAATTGCCGTTCATGGATGTTGCGAACCTGCAAGAAGAAGTGGCCGTTTCAAACGCAGTTTATGCGCACCCCGCCACACAAAAGGATTTGGCACGCTGGAACGCGAAATTACTGATGACATCACCAATGCCACAATACAACATCGTCGGCACAGGTGAGCCACGCGATACATTGGCAAAGATGGAGGGCATGCGTGTCCGCGCCACTGG
>WTJA01000084.1 GCA_011524995.1 Alphaproteobacteria bacterium
TGTGTCTTCGTTCGGTATGGTATCCGCCGATATCGGGCCATGTAGTAGTTGCAAATGACAACACTGCTCCGGTTGCTGTTGCTGCTTAATGCGGCCGCAAAAACCACTTTAAAGTCCTTTCCGCTTGAGCTCGGTTAGGCGGGGTTCGGAGCGCACCTGGCAACAGAAGCGTTCCACTGATTTTACGTTCGCGCAATGATAGGAAGCCACATGTCTGATAATGAACAAATGACAACAGGTATCAATTACGACCTGTTGGTTGAGGATTCGTTACGCAATGTGACAAGAGGCGCGCTTGCTATCGCGGAACATGCTGGTCTGCCTGGCGAAGCTCATTTCTACATCACTTTTAAAACAACGCATGAAGGTGTTGAAATGAACCCCGACCTTGTCAAAGGGGACGGCGATGAGTTGACGATTGTCCTGCAGCATCAATATTGGGACTTAAAAGTCGAAGAGCGCAGCTTCTCGGTCACTCTATCTTTCTCAGGAAAGCCAGAACCACTCATTATTCCTTATGCTGCGATTACCCAATTCACAGATCCCTCCGCTGGCTTTTCTCTGCAGTTTGATGTGCAAGAAGGCGAAAGCGATGAGGATGATATGATGGATGATGCATCTCCTGAGGCAGAAGAAGAAACATCTGCAGAGATTGTGTCACTCGACAGCTTCCGCAGCCGCGGCAAAGAGGATAATTAGGATTCACATCCCCACCCCCGCTTCTATCTGAAGAGAAAATAACATGTCTGACTTCGCTTACTCACCATTGTTACCTGTTGGTGAAGACACCACTGAATATGAACACATCACCTCTGACCATGTGTCAGTTGTGGATATTGAGGGGGAAGAGTTCCTCAAAATTGATGCTGACGGCTTGCGCTTATTATCAGAACGCGCTTTCCGCGACATCTCACATCTGCTGCGTCCGGCCCATCTCGGGCAATTACGCGCCATCTTAGATGATCCCGAAGCCACCCAAAATGACCGGTTTGTGGCACTAGAGATGCTAAAGAACGCTGTTGTCGCCTCTGATGGTGTTCTGCCTATGTGTCAGGATACCGGCACCGCCCTCATCTCTGCAACAAGAGGCGGGCGTGTCATCACTGATGGCGAGGACAGCAAACATCTCTCTGAAGGGGTTTATAACACCTATCAAACAAGTAATTTGCGTTATTCTCAATTAGCGCCGCTTAGCATGTTTGAAGAAAAGAATACGGCGAATAATCTGCCAGCCCAGATTGATCTCTATGCAGGCAAAGGTGGAGAGTATCATTTCACCTTTATCCAAAAAGGTGGCGGGTCTGCGAATAAATCCTTCCTCTTCCAAAAAACCAAAGCTGTTTTGAATGAAGAGTCACTAAAAGAGTTCATTAAAGAAGCCATTATCGGCCTTGGCACGGCGGCATGCCCGCCCTATCACTTGGCCCTAGTCATTGGCGGGACCTCTGCAGAATACACAATGAAGACCGTAAAGATGGCATCAGTGAAGTCACTTGATAATCTGCCAACATCTGGCGATATGACAGGGCATGGCTGGCGTGATTTGGAGTGGGAAGAACGTGTGTTGCAAATGACACGTGAATTAGGGATTGGCGCCCAGTTCGGCGGCAAATATTTCTGCCATGATGTCCGCGTTATTCGCCTTCCGCGCCATGGCGCCTCTTGTCCGATTGGCATTGGCGTCTCTTGCTCAGCCGACCGTCAAGTTAAAGCAAAAATCACAAAAGACGGCTTGTTCATTGAGAAATTGGAACGTGACCCTGCGCGCTTCTTGCCAGATGTCGCTGACCAGTCAGATGATGAGGTGGTGAAGATTGACCTGAACCAGCCTATGTCAGAGATCTTGGCAACATTGTCACAATATCCTGTGAAAACACGGGTGAGCCTAACAGGGCCCCTCATCGTTGCGCGTGATATTGCCCATGCAAAGCTCAAAGAGCGCCTTGCTGAGACAGGAAGCTTGCCTGATTACATCAAAGATCACCCTGTCTATTATGCAGGTCCTGCCAAGACGCCAGATGGCATGGCATCAGGGTCTTTTGGCCCCACAACTGCGGGCCGCATGGATTCCTATGTCGATGAATTCCAAGCCGCTGGCGGCTCTATGGTTATGTTGGCAAAAGGTAATCGATCAGCGGCGGTGCGCAATGCTTGCGCCAAATATGGTGGCTTCTATCTCGGTTCAATTGGCGGTGTTGCCGCTAAATTAGCCCTTGAATCAATCAAAAAGGTTGAGGTGCTTGAATATGCCGAACTTGGCATGGAAGCGGTATGGAAGATTGAAGTTGAGGATTTCCCAGCCTTTATCGTGATGGATGATAAAGGGAATGATTTCTTCAAACTAGATTAATCACCGCGCATCCAGCTGTTTTGGCTTTGTGCCGCCATAGGCCCAGTCAAGCAGCTGGATAGTATGACAAATCGGTGCATCAACATCAGCAAGCTGATTGATACAGCCAAGATTACCAGCCACAACCACATCCCCCTTAGTCGCATTGATATGAGCGACTTTGCGCTTCTGCAGATCAGAGGCCAAGTCAGGCTGCAAGACATTATAGATGCCAGCCGAGCCACAGCATAAATGTGATTCCTTAGCCGTCACGACAGAAAATCCAGCAGCTGTCAGTAGCGCTTTTGGCGCATCCAATACTTTTTGGCCATGCTGCAAGGAACAGGCAGCATGATAGGTCACAATCATATTTTGATCAGCCAATGGCTGGCAAAGCTGGTCGTCATGCAGGAATTCAGTAATATCTTTGGCAAGTGCTGATATCGCTTTTGCTTTGCTCGCATAAGCCGCATCATCTTTCAGCAAATTGACATAATCCTTGATGGTTGTCCCACAGCCAGATGTGTTGACGATGACCGCATCAATGCCCTCACCTTCCAACTCATCTGCCCACGCCGCTACAGAGGCACGCATCGCGTCCTTGGCCCCGGCTTCATCATTAATGTGATGAGAGAGCGCGCCACAGCAATAAGCTTTTTCTTTGACCACCACTTCCACGCCAAGACGTGTCAGCAATGAAATTGTTGCGGCATTAATATCGGGATCAATTGCACGTTGGGCACAGCCTGCCATCAAAGCAACCCGATAGGTTTTTTTGTCCTGTGCGGGATAGATGGCATCAACCTTACCGACCGGATCAAGCTTTGACAGTGATTTTGGTGCGAGCTCTAGCATCGCCCGCAGACGTCCAGAGACAAGCCCAGCAAAAGGCCGTGCCAGACGCGCTAAGATCAAAGCTTTATGAAATAGATTGGCGCGTGGCAATAAGTAGCCAAGCAGGCGCCGTAAGCCTCTATCAATAAGATCTCTTTTGCCGTTTTCTTCAATATGGTGACGTCCCAAATCCACAAGGTGCATATAATCCACACCGGACGGACAAGTTGTCATACAAGACAAGCATGTCAGACATCTATCGAGATGATACCCCACCTCCTGTGAAGGCGGTTGATCATCAGCCTCTAACATATCGCGGATCATCCAAATACGGCCGCGAGGGCTATCACGTTCATCCCCTGTTAGGACGAAAGTCGGACAGGTGGCAGTACAAAATCCACAATGCACACATTTGCGCAAAATAGCCTCTGCTTCGCTGATGAGAGGATTGGCCAATTGGTCTTCGGTAAAGCGCGTTTGCATATCGTAATATCCTATGTCACACCCGTTTTATAAGCGTCCGGGATTGAGGATGCCATGCGGATCAAAAGAGTCTTGAACCCGTTTATTCAGAGCGGCCAGAGCCGGGTCTTGCGGCTCAAACACCGGAATGGTGCGGCGCAGCTGATCATCGGCGCGCATCAATGTCGCATGACCACCGCCTTGGGCATGCAAGGCCTCTCTGATAGGGCGATGGGCCGCCTCATCATCAGTTGCCAGCCACAATAGACCACCCGCCCAATCAAAATAGCCCGTACAGTCACAGTGTGATTGAATATTTTGCAGTAGGGCCGGACCAGCCGTCGGCGCACATGACACACGCCAGATTTGATTGCCCTTATCAGCCACAGGCGCGCCGTCTGATAAAGATTGCCATAATAACTGCGATGGCTCACCCTCTATGATATCTGTCATGCCATAGCTGCCTAAAATATCGCTTAGATGTGATTGTCTATCTGCCACTGATACAGCCACCCCTTCGAGGCGAATGAGCGCGCAGTCCATAGACTGTGACAAGGGATGCGCACCCTTTGGCAGAATCGCAGAGGCAGACGGCTCATAAGCTGTTTGCAAAGCATGGCGCGCCGCTTTTCCCGCCTGGTCCACTGTGGCACAGCCAATGATGAGGGTCAGGCTTGTTTCCGGTGCCGGCAAGACTTTGATGGTGACCTCATCCATCACCGCTAATGTGCCAAAGGACCCACACATTAATTTTGATAAATCATAGCCCGTCACATTTTTCATCACTTTTGAGCCAGAACGGAAAATTTCCCCGCGCCCTGAAACAGCCTCAAACCCCAATAGATAATCGCGTGCCGCCCCTGCTGAGATACGACGAGAGCCTGATAGATTTGTTGCAAGCAGGCCGCCAATCGTACCATCATGAGATGTCTTATATATTGTTGAGACATGCGGCGGCTCAAAGGCCAACATCTGATTCTTCTCAGCCAGAGCTGTTTCAATTGATGCCAGAGGTGTTGCCGCATGAGCGGTGATAATCAATTCTTCGGGCTCATAGGAGATGATGCCTTGCAAGCCGCTCACATCCAATGTTGCATCATAAGAGTGCGGCGCACCTAAGCCGGCCTTCGTGCCGGATGCTTGCACTGATAATGTGGTATTATCAGCCAATGCTGTCTGCAAGGCCTCTTTCAACTGATTGATGGTTGCGGGCGCAAAATTCGTCATCGCTCTGTATCCTACGATTTATCGTTAGCGCCTAGAAGCGCGGCAAATCAGGATGAGGCACCTCACCCTTATGGACATGCATCCGCCCTAATTCGGCGCAGCGGTGAAGCACTGGAAACACCTTGCCAGGGTTTAAGAGATGGTTCGGGTCAAAGGCACATTTCACGCGCTGCTGCTGACGCAAATCTTCTTCGCTGAACATTTCAGGCATCAGGTCGCGTTTTTCGATGCCAACCCCATGTTCACCTGTGAGAACCCCGCCTAATTGCACACAATTGCGCAGAATATCATTGCCAAACTCCTCAGCGCGCTCTAGCTCGCCTGGTTGATTCGCATCAAACAAAATGAGGGGATGAAGATTGCCGTCACCGGCATGGAACACATTGGCAACCCGCAAGCCGTATTTCTGGCTCATCATTGCCATTCGGGTTAACATTTCAGGCAATGCTTTGCGCGGAATTGTGCCATCCATGCATAAATAATCTGGCGAGATTCGCCCAACAGCCGGGAAAGCAGACTTGCGTCCTGCCCAGAATTGGTTCCGTTCCTCTTCTGAATGTGACAAGCGTACCGATGTCGCGCCACTTGATTTGACGATATCGCCCACACGTTCCAGGAGGAAATTGACCTCCACCTCTGGTCCATCAAGCTCTACGATTAACAAGGCTGCCGCCTCACGCGGATAACCCGCACCGACAAAATCTTCGGCCGCATTAATCGCAGGCGCATCCATCATTTCCATACCAGCAGGGATAATGCCAGCCGCAATCACATTGCTCACAGCTTGCCCTGCTTCTTGGGCGGTATCAAACCCCACCAACATAGCGCGTTGCGTGGCTGGTTTGCGCAAAATCCGCACTGTGACCTCAGTCACAACACCAAGCAGCCCCTCAGACCCCGTCATTAAGCCAAGTAAGTCAAGGGCACCCGAATCAAGATGCTTCCCACCAAGACGCAAAATATCGCCATCCATGGTGACTATCTCAATGCCAAGCACGTTGTTCGTTGTCAGGCCATATTTCAAGCAATGCACACCGCCTGAATTCTCGGCGATATTACCGCCGATGGAACAAGCAATCTGGCTTGATGGGTCAGGCGCGTAGTAAAACCCTTCATCTTGAACGGCATGGGTAATACCAAGATTGGTCACGCCTGGCTGCGTTACAACACAACGATTTTCGTAATCGATATCAATAATTTGGTTGAATTTACCAAGGCCTAATAGCACCCCATCTGCCAACGGGATTGCCCCACCAGATAACGAGGTCCCTGCCCCGCGTGGTACGACTTTTACCCCCTCATCCCGGCACCATTTCAAAACGGCTGAGACTTGTGCCGTTGTCTCTGGCAGCACCACCACTAACGGCATCTGGCGATAAGCGGACAGACCATCAGTATCATAGGCTTTCATAGAGCTATCATCGTCAAGCACACAATGAGCCGGCACGATGCGTTTCAGCCCCGCCACAATCATATGACGATGGTCAAGAATCGTTTGGTCAGCTTTTGGCATTTGCATAGCACTACCCCATGAAGAATTGAGAGATCGTTAATCTATCGTAATACTATATCATCTGTCACGACACGACAGTCACAGCGTCGCAATATGAAATACAATTCCGCCTGTTGGAAAGGGGAATTAGATAAGAAAAAACCGGCCTATAGCCGGTTTCATCAAAGACAAGGTCTTTTCAAGATTAGCCCTGACGCGCCTTAAGACGAGGGTTCTTCTTGTTGATCACATATAGACGGCCTTTGCGGCGGATAACTTGACAGTTACGGTCACGTGACTTCAGTGTTTTCAAAGAGCTTGCGACTTTCATGACGCGCCTCATTAGCTAGTATTCGTTATATTGAGACGCGAACATAGACAGATATCCATCAAAGGTCAAGCGATGAGTGCATTATATTTACCCCTCGCTTTTCACAGTCAAAGCCGCACGCCTAGCTGCCACATGCTGCTGCAGGGCCAGCGCCGCTTCATCGGCTGTCACAGAGGAAAAACTGATGGTATCGCCAGGGCGAATACGACCCAGCGCATCAATATCAGCCGCGATCACACATCCAATTTTCGTATAACCGCCCATCGTGCCATGATCGGCCATAGCAATAATAGGCTGGCCATCAGCAGGCACCTGCAAGACACCGCGCATCATCGCATCAGAAATAATATCCGCTGGCCCCTTATGAGCCAAAGCCGCACCTTGCAAGCGCATTCCCATGCGACTTGTCTGGGGCGACACCTTGTAGGATGTCTCAAGCAAAGCTTCGATTGCTTCTTGCTTAAACCAGTAATCTTGCGGGCCCAACATGAGACGCAGCTCTGTTTGTTTGGTAAATATATCGCGCTGACACTGATAAGACGGTGATGGCTCATCGCCCGCCTTGCCAAGGGGGATAACATCGCCCGCTTGTAAAATCCTTCCTTCAAATCCACCGATTTTTGCATTTGGTGTTGCGCCTGTCCCCCCATATATCACAGGCACATCCAGTCCGCCCGCAATACAGAGCAAAGCTGATAAGCTGTCGCCAAATGGGGGCACCGTGACAATATCACCAGCGCCCACCTCTATGACATCACATGTCCGATAATCTGTTATCTTGCCGCTCTTTTCTTCTACTGTGAGTGTTGCCCCGACACTTCCCACAAGCGTAATGCGTGACGCGACATCAAACTGAACACTAAAACCACCAAAACAAATCTCAATCCCATTGATATGCGCGTCATTGCCAAGCAACGCATTGCCAATCGCAAGGGCCTCTCTGTCAAGGGCGCCACCAGTTGGGACACCCAAATGCTGATAGCCAAACCGTCCACGGTCTTGGATGGTGCTATATGGGCCAGGCTGCAGAATAGTGACACTCATGATGACACCTCCTGTCGCAGATCTGTTTCGGTCAGGCGCCCTACCGAATAGGCTTGTTCAAGCTCATCATATTCTGTTTGGGTAATACGCCGAAATGACACAACATCACCTGCATCAAACAAAATAGGCTCTGGGCGATGCGGATCAAATACCGGAAAGGGCGTACGCCCAATCAGATGCCATCCCCCTGGCGAATCAAGGGGATAGATAACCGATTGCCCAATCGCGATCCCTACCGATTGTGCGGGCACCTTTGTCCGAGGGTTGGCGCGTCTTGGCAAGGTCAGTGCCTCATCAACCCCCACTAGATAGGCGGAGCCGGGCATAAACCCCATTACTGACACCCGCAGAGACTTAGCAAGGTGACGAGAGATAACCTCTTCTGCCGTCATCTCACAGCGGTCTGCCACCTCAGTGATATCAGGTGCAAACTCACCGTCATAACAGACAGGAATAACCCAATGCCGAGACGTCAAAGCCACATCTGCCAATGGTTTATCATGCTCAAGCATCACTAATGTTTTCAATGAGGCGTGTGACAGGATGAGGGGATCAACCACAAAGGTGAGACGCGTTAAAGCTGGCACAATATCAATCAGCCCCGCTGGCGCAAGACGCCTCATATGGGCCGCTAATCGTTGAATATGGGACGCAATGCCGTCACGCTGTTCTGCTGTCAGGCCAGCCCCTTTATGAGCCGCCTGATGAACAGGCGTAAAGCCTGTATAATCGAGCATGATGGCTTGATCACCCATCGGCAACCAGATGGGTTTTGGTAACGTATAATCACTCATGGGCTGACCGTAGCTTGACCTTATTTTCTTTACAAGTATGTTCAAACATATGAGATTTTTTTCTGGAATAAGAGAGATTTGATGCCATGAAATTTAATCTAAATGCAGATATGGCAGAAGGCTATGGCCCTTGGAAAATGGGGGATGATGATGCGTTGCTTGACATCATTGCTACAGCCAATATCGCCTGCGGCTTCCATGCCGGTGACCATAATATTATGGGGCGCGTTATGGCAGAGGCGAGAGATAAAAAGGTCAGCATTGGCTCTCATCCTGGCTTTTTAGATTTGCATGGTTTTGGACGGCGCCAGATGAAGCTTCCTTTTGCTGAGATTGAACGGCTTATGGCCTATCAGATTGGCGCATCATTAGGCATGGCCTCCCTTGTCGGGGCCGATGTGAGCCATGTTAAAGTCCATGGCGCGCTGAGCAATATGGCATGTGCTGATGATGAATTATCTGATGCGATTGTTAAAGCTGTTCATGCCGTCGCACCAGACCTCATACTGCTTGCCCCTGCCCTCTCGCCTCTTTCAAAAGCTGGCTATCGCTACGGACTAGCTGTTGGGGAAGAAATTTTTGCCGACCGCACCTACATGCCAGATGGCCAGTTAACGCCGCGCTCTCGGCCAGATGCCATGATTGAGGATAAAGAAGCCGCGCTTGCGCAATGTTTGGGCATTTTTGAAACTGGCAAGGTTAAGACCGTGGAAGGCACAATCATTGATTTGCCCGCCCATTCAATCTGTGTTCATGGCGATGGGCCAACAGCGATAGACATGGCCAGCCATGTGCGCAAAGGGATGGAGGAAGCTGGCTATCAGCTCGTGACTTTGCCAGAGATGCTTGCCTAGCGAGATAGATGTGTGAGCTATCCGATTGGGCAGCTCACACCTGTGCCTTTTAAACCGCAATAGCCATGAGGCACTTTATGCAAATATTGCTGATGGTCCTCTTCGGCATAGTAAAAGATTGTATCCACTTTCATCTCAGTCGTTATTTTAGCGAGCCCGGCTTGTGCCAGAGCCAGACCATAGGCTTTGGCACTTTCACGCGCGACCTCTAACTCTTCTTGGCTCCCTGCATAAATCACGGACCGATATTGCGTGCCTGTGTCATTGCCCTGACGGAAGCCTTGTGTAGGGTCATGTTCTTGCCAAAAGATGGCAAGCAAGGCATCTAGTGAAATCTCTTTTGGGTCATAGGCAATAAGGACAACTTCACTGTGGCCCGTGCGACCAGAGCAAACCTCTTCATAGGTCGGATGCGGCGTGATCCCCCCTGCATAACCGACAGCCGTGCTATAGACGCCCTTTGTTTGCCAGAATAGCCGTTCAGCCCCCCAAAAACATCCCATGCCAACCACAATGGTTTTGATACCATCTGGGAATGGCGCTGCGATCGTCCGCCCATGCACCGCGTGCGGTGCTGGCGTCATAATGGGTGAGGCACGACCGGGAGCCGCTTCTGACATTTGCGGCAGACGAGATTTGAAGGGGTTTGAGAAGAACATCTGATTGCCTCCACATACTATGTTACTAGACGCTACACGCTACATACTAAAGATGGCCTGATTATGTCCTTTGACAAGAACCCCTCTTAGGAACGCGATAGGGCGGCAATGCCTGGCAATGTTTTCCCCTCTAACCACTCCAAAAAGGCACCACCAGCTAGCGATAGATAGGTGAATTTATCGGCGACACCAGCAACATTGAGAGCGGCCACAGTATCACCACCACCAGCGACAGAAATTAACTGCCCAGCCTGAGTGCGTTCTGCCACAGCTTGCGCCACTGCGACAGTGGCCTGGTCAAATGGTGCGATTTCAAAGGCGCCCATTGGCCCATTCCACAAAATAGTTGCTGCCCCTGCAATCGCATCTGTTGCTGCGGCAATCGAAGCTGGCCCGACATCAAGCACCATCTCGCCATCAACCAACGCATCATTATCTTTCACGGCATGGTCGGCATGAGCCTCGAATTTCGTTGCCGCCAAGCCATCAGTTGGCAAGATAAGCTGGCAATTGGCGGCCTTGGCCTTCGCCATGATGCGAGATGCGGTTTCAAATAAATCTGGTTCACTGAGCGAGGCTTTCATATCCACCCCTTGCGCGCCGAGGAAGCTATTAGCCATACCGCCACCCAGAATAATCGCATCTGTCTTTTCAATCAGATTTTCTAAGACAGCTAATTTGGTTGAGACTTTTGCGCCACCAACCACAGCCACTACGGGGCGCTTTGGTGCCTGCAGAGCTTGCTCTAGCGCTGTTAGCTCATCAGCCAACGCATCACCAGCATAAGATGGCAGATAGGCTGTGATCGCTTCTGTTGATGCATGGGCGCGATGGGCCGCTGAGAAGGCATCTGCAATAAAGACATCGCCTAAACGGGCGAGGGATTTGGCAAAATCGGCATCATTGGCCTCTTCCCCTTTATAAAAGCGGATATTTTCTGCGACGCATAATGCCCCGTCTGCCATAGCATTAATCTGTGATTCTGCCTCATCTGATAGCACATCTGCTATAAGCGGCACATCTATGCCGAGAGCCTCATGGAGATAGGCCGCAATAGGTGCC
>WTJA01000053.1 GCA_011524995.1 Alphaproteobacteria bacterium
TTAAAGGTCCGTGCCTTAATGATAAAGCGCTCACCATCTGTGAAATTGCGATCTTGCGGGCCGATGATAAAGCGGATGAGGCCATTATAGAAGAACATCACACCAAGCGAAGCAATCATCAAAATAACAGGGCTTGCTTTGACCTTACGATGGAACCGATAGACAACCTTATCTGTGGATAATAGCAGGCCAATCGTCACCAAGATACCAACGGGGATGCCGAGCAAGGCAGTCGGGAGTGGCCCAAGCGATACGCCCCAATCTTGCAAGGCCCATGTGAATAAAATCGCGGCCATCGTGCCAAATGACATGGCTTCACCATGGGCGAAGTTTGAGAAGCGTAAAATCCCATAAATCAGCGTGACGCCCAAGGCGCCAAGCGCCAATTGACAGCCATAGGTAATGCCAGGGACGAGAACGAAATTCGCCAAAAGGACAAAGGCGTTTAGACTTTCCATCATTAGCCTCCCAAAAATGCTTTGCGAACATCAGGGTCAGCCATCAATGCGGCCCCTGTGTCGGTATAACGGTTACGACCTTGCACTAAAACATAGCCCTTATCTGCGATGTTCAGCGCTTGCTTGGCATTTTGCTCTACCATCAAAATGGCAATACCTGTTTTGGCAATTTCAATGATGCGGTCAAATAATTCATCCATCACGATAGGTGACACACCGGCGGTTGGCTCATCAAGCATCAACACATCTGGTTTGGTCATTAATGCGCGTCCAACGGCCACTTGCTGGCGTTGACCACCAGATAATTCACCTGCGGCTTGTCGTCTTTTTTCCTTCAAGATCGGGAATAGATCGTAAATTTGTGCCATCGTCTCTTGAATGTCATCATCACGGATAAAGGCACCCATTTCCAGATTTTCTTCCACTGTCATTGAAGTGAAAACATTGGCGGTTTGCGGCACAAAGCCCATCCCTTTCATCACGCGATCTTGCGGTGAGAGATGCGTGATATCTTCGCCATTCATCAGGACCTGTCCTTCACGCAAATCAAGCATGCCAAAGACAGCCTTCATTGCCGTTGATTTCCCGGCCCCGTTAGGGCCAACAACCACGGCAATTTCCCCTTTTTCGACGCCAATGGTGCAGTCATGCAGAATATCTGCGCTGCCATAGCCGCCCGTCATATGTTGTCCGATTAAGAAAGCCACTTATCGTACCCCTACTTATTTTTGAGGCCAGTGCCAAGATAGGCTTCAATGACCTCTTCATTATTCTTTACCTCTTCGGCTGTGCCTTCGGCTAGCACACGCCCTTCTGCCATACAGATGACAGGATCGCATAAGCGCGAGATGAATTCCATATCATGCTCAATCATACAGAAGGTATAGCCACGCTCTTTATTCAAGCGCAGGATCGCATCCCCAATGGTGTTCAATAAGGTCCGGTTCACACCAGCACCCACCTCATCCAAAAAAACGATTTTGGCATCAACCATCATAGTACGACCAAGCTCTAACAGTTTTTTCTGACCGCCAGATAGATTGCCAGCTAATTCATCTGCAACATGAGAGATTTCTAAAAACTCAATCACCTCATCTGCTTTGGCACGCACAGCCTCTTCTTCGGCTTTGACCTTTTGGGGGTTCAGCCAGGTGTTTAGGAGACTTTCGCCTGATTGGCTGTCTGGCACCATCATCAAATTCTCGCGCACCGATAAGGTTGAGAATTCATGCGCAATTTGGAAGGTGCGGAGCAGGCCTTTGGCAAACAGCTCATGTGGTTTCAGGCCACTAATATCTTCGCCATCCAATAAAACCCGCCCAGAGGTTGGTTTGTAATGCCCCGCAATCACGTTAAATAAAGTTGTTTTTCCTGCCCCGTTGGGACCAATCAGACCTGTGATGCTGCCGGTTTCAATTGTGAGTGATGCGCCATCTACTGCCCGCAAACCACCAAAATGTTTATGCACATCTTCGACAATAATCATGTCTTCCGCCTTGTTCCTATGATCGTCTACTTTGTTGCAATTCTAAGAATATCAATTTGCTAATATAAAAAAACAGCCCGAGCGTGATGTCGGGCTGTTTTTAATTAAAGGGCTGTCAACCTAGCGGTAGCCGACGACTGAAATCGCGCCGTCTTTGATTTCTACCTGACGGTAGTTACCAGCACTTTCGCCTGGGCCGATCAATTCAACAGCTGAGGCGCCGACATAGTCAACGTCACCACCATCTGCGATGATCTTAAGAGCCTTTGCCAATTCACCTGGGTAAATCTTTTCACCTGGTGCGTTTGCCACATCAAATACCTTTGACTTGAATGTCTGGCTGTCATGTGAGCCAGCAGCCTGCATTGCAAGCATGATCAAAGCCGCAGCGTCATATGATTCAGCTGCGAAAGCTGATGTGCCGTCAAAGCCATTTGCCATAGCTTGGAACTTGGCTGCGCCTGGGCTGTCTGTGCCTGGGTTTGCGCCATATGAGCCGTTAAGGGCTGAACCGATAGCAGCTGGTAGTGAATCACCAACCATGCCGTCTGGTAGGTAGAATGTATCAAAGGCACCTGTGTCTAGTGCACCCTGGATGATACCTTTACCACCTTGGTCAAGATAACCAGCAACAACCAATACATCGCCGCCTGCCTGTGCTAGCGCACCAACTTCAGCTGAGTAGTCGCCTTTGCCATCTTCGTGAGCTGCAGAAATTGTGACTTCGATGCCAGCTTTTTCTGAGTTCATGGCGATTGAGTCGGCAAGACCCTTACCATAGTCGTTATTTGTGTATGTGATAGCAATTGAACCAACACCCTGTTCTTTTAGGATGTCTGCGACAACTTCACCCTGACGCGCGTCTGATGGGGCTGTACGGAAGAACAAACCATCATCTTCAGCTGTTGTCAAAGCAGGTGATGTTGCTGATGGTGAAATCATAACCACACCATTTGGACGAGCAACGTTCTGCAATGTTGCGCCTGTTACACCTGAACAGTCACCACCAACCATAGCGGCAACGCCGTCTGTTGTGATAAGACGTTCAGCTGT
>WTJA01000099.1 GCA_011524995.1 Alphaproteobacteria bacterium
ATAAAAATGTTGTAGAAACATAATTATGACCTGTATCCTGTAGGTAAGGGTGAGAGATGCCTTGTGATCTCTTGCCTCATTCGAATTTTAACAGGATTATGGTTATGGCAAAATCATCTTCAGCATCTGCCGATCACTCAAAGAAACGTGGCCGTCCGCCAAAGGCAGCGACTGGCAAGCAATTGGTTAATGATTATCCAAATGCAGATGTGCTGACACAGCTTTACAAAGATATGCTCCTCATTCGCCGGTTCGAAGAAAAAGCGGGCCAGCTTTACGGTATGGGTGAGATTGGCGGCTTTTGCCATCTCTATATCGGGCAAGAGGCTGTGGTTGTTGGGTTGCAATCAGTGGCTGAGGAAGGTGACTCAATTGTCACTTCCTATCGTGACCATGGTCACATGCTTGCCTGTGGTATGGATGCTGGCGGTGTGATGGCTGAGCTTACCGGCCGTGAAGGTGGTTACTCCAGAGGTAAGGGCGGCTCGATGCATATGTTCAGCCGCGAAAAGAATTTCTATGGCGGCCATGGTATTGTGGCAGCGCAGGTCCCAATTGGTGCCGGTCTTGCTTTCGCTCACAAATATAACAATGATGGCAACGTCAATATGGCCTATCTTGGCGATGGTGCTGTCAATCAGGGCCAAGTTTATGAAACTTTCAATATGGCAGCCTTGTGGAAGCTTCCCGTCATTTTTGTGATTGAAAATAACCAATATGGTATGGGAACAGCCGTAACACGCGCAGCCGCTGGCCAAGATCTTTGTGACCGCGGCAAGGCCTATGGCATTCCTGGTGTGCAAGTTGATGGTATGGATGTGCTGGCTGTGCGTGCGGCGGGTGAAGTGGCGCTCGCACATTGCCGTGAAGGGAAGGGTCCCTACATCCTTGAGATGAAAACCTATCGCTATCGCGGGCATTCTATGTCTGACCCTGCGAAATACCGCACAAGAGAAGAAGTTGATTCTATGCGCAAACAGCATGATCCCATCGATCAATTGCGTGATTTATTGGTGCGTGAAGGGATTGATGAGGCGGCTTTGAAGGCAATTGATAAAGAGGTGAAGCAGGTGGTGACTGATGCCACTGATTTTGCGCTGACATCTCCTTTGCCAGCGGCAGATGAGCTTTATACCGATATTCTTGTCGAAACAGCCTAACCTTTGTGATGTAGAGGATTTTTGAGATGGCTATTGAAATTAAAATGCCGGCCTTGTCTCCAACGATGACAGAGGGTCGTCTTGCCAAATGGTTGGTGGCTGAAGGTGATGAGGTTCGTTCTGGCGATGTGATCGCTGAAATTGAAACAGATAAGGCGACAATGGAAGTTGAAGCCATTGATGACGGCGTTGTAGCCAAAATCACCGTGGCAGATGGGACTGATAATGTGGCTGTTGGTACAGTGATTGCTCATCTCGTAGAGGATGGTGAAAGCTTTGAAGAAGCGCCAGCCCCTGTTGCTGTTGCTGTCGCCGAAGCGCCTGCAGCGGCGACAGCTGTACCTGCTGCGCCTGTTGAAGCACCGCGTCCAGCCCAAATCATGGCCGAAGCTGATTGGGATGGCCCAACAAAGACGCAAACCGTCAGAGAAGCGTTGCGTGACGCCATGGCAGAAGAAATGCGCCAAGATGAGCGTGTGTTTGTTATGGGCGAAGAAGTGGCTGAATATCAGGGGGCCTACAAAGTAACGCAAGGGTTGCTTGACGAATTCTCAGAAAAACGTGTGATTGATACGCCGATTACGGAACATGGGTTTGCTGGCTTGGGTGTCGGGGCAGCTTTTGGTGATTTGCGTCCGGTTATTGAATTTATGACCTTCAATTTCTCGATGCAAGCGATTGACCATATCATTAACTCTGCGGCTAAGACCCTATATATGTCTGGTGGGCAAATGGGTTGTCCGATTGTATTCCGTGGCCCAAATGGTGCGGCTAGCCGTGTGGCTGCGCAGCATTCGCAATGTTACGCAAGCTGGTATGCGCATTGCCCTGGTTTGAAAGTGGTTTCACCTTGGTCAGCGGCTGATGCCAAAGGCCTGTTGAAATCAGCTATTCGCGATCCGAATCCGGTGATTTTCCTAGAAAACGAAGTCATGTATGGCCAATCATTTGAGGTGCCAGAACATGATGATTGGACAGTGCCAATCGGCAAAGCCAAGATTGTCAGAGAAGGGACAGATGTCACCATTACTGCCTTCTCAATCATGGTCGGGCGTGCCTTAGAGGCAGCCGACGCGCTAGCCGCACAAGGTATCTCAGCAGAAGTGATTGATTTGCGGACAATCCGCCCACTTGATATTGAGACAATTGTGAACTCAGTGCGCAAAACAAATCACCTTGTCTGTACTGAAGAAGGGTTCCCATTTGCTGGTGTATCCTCAGAGATTGCTATGCAAATTATGGAACATTGCTTTGATTATCTAGATGCGCCTGTTGAGCGCGTGACTGGCAAAGATGTGCCGATGCCTTATGCCGAAAATCTTGAAAAACTCGCTCTGCCACAGATTGATGACATTCTAACAGCTGTGCATAAAGCCTGCTATCGCGAGGGAGGCCGCTAATGTCTATCACCATTAAAATGCCAGCCTTGTCACCAACGATGACCGAAGGCACTTTGGCCAAATGGCTTGTTGCTGAGGGTGATGAGGTTCGCTCTGGCGATGTGATTGCCGAAATTGAAACTGATAAAGCCACGATGGAGGTTGAGTCTGTTGATGATGGGGTGATGGCCAAAATCGTCATTGCGGCAGGCGCACAAAATGTTGCCGTGGGTGCTGTAATCGCAGTGCTAGCAGAAGAGGGGGAAGACGTATCTTCTGTAACCGTGCCTGATAACGCGCCTGCGGCAGCTGCTTCAGCGCCGACCCCTGCACCCATTGCCGAAGCGCAGCCAGCGGCAATTTCTGCCCCAATAACACCAGCGCCAGCCGCGCCAGCAGCTGCGCCACAGCGTTCAACCACACGTCTGTTTGCTAGCCCATTGGCAAAACGG
>WTJA01000080.1 GCA_011524995.1 Alphaproteobacteria bacterium
GGGGCTAAGAAATCACGGCGGTGATCAGAAAAATGAGTTGTATTGCGGCTGACATGTTGACTTTGCTCGTGAAATAACGCATGTTGCGCCATCAGAATTTTAGCGGCCCCCTGTGGGTTGCCTTAAATGAATAAGGAATGTGACACATGGCAAAGCCAGCAACACTTCAAGTTAAGCTCGTGAGCACTGCAGATACAGGCTATTTTTACGTGACAAAGAAAAACCCACGTACAAAGCCAGAAAAGCTTGAGCTTAAGAAATATGACCCACGTGCACGCAAGCATGTGATTTTCAAAGAAGCGAAAATTAAGTAGTTTTGAGAGATAATTATGCGTCTTGGGATTGACCTCGGCGGAACAAAAATTGAAGCCGCTATCATTGATGATGGCGGCTTATTTATTTGCCGCGAACGAGTACCCACACCAAAAGAATATGGTGAGGTGTTAAAAGCGATTGCTGATCTAACCGAACATGTTAGCAAACAGCATGGCTATTCAGGTCCTGTTGGTATCGGCACGCCTGGGAGCATATCGAAAAAAACTGGTCTTATTCAGGGATCAAATTCGCAATGCCTAAATGGCCGTGATTTACGCCATGATTTGCAAGCTGCGTTAAACCGCCCTGTTCGCATTTCAAACGATGCGAATTGCTTTGCGTTATCCGAAGCGATTGATGGGGCAGGCGCTGAGTTTGAAACCGTGTTTGGTGTGATTATTGGCACGGGCTGCGGCGGCGGCATTGTTCATAATAAATCAATTATTAACGGTGTGAATGGCATTGGCGGCGAATGGGGTCACACCCCTCTTCCTTGGCCCGTCGATCATGAATTTGATGGCCATGATTGTTGGTGTGGACGCACAGGCTGTCTTGAAACCTATATTTCAGGAACAGGATTAGAGCATGATTATTATCGTATCACGAACGATAAATTAGATGCCAAAACCATCCTTGAAAAAGCAGATGCGGGTGACATCGTCGCAGAATCAGTGATGCAGGTGCTAGAAGATAGAATTGGCCGCGGCCTGGCTATGATCATCAATATTTTAGACCCAGATGCCATCATACTTGGTGGCGGCTTGTCTAACATAGACCGGCTATATGTGAATGTTCCACGCAAATGGCCTGGCTATGTATTCTCAAACAGCATTGACACCAAGCTATTAAAGCCAAAATATGGTGATTCAAGTGGCATCAGGGGCGCTGCCCACCTCTTCCATGATATGTAAAATAGCAAAAGCCCTAGTTACAGCTAGGGCTTGCAGCGGCCTCAATCTCGCTTAATGTGGCCTCGAGGCTAAAATCACCATAATCAATGATATAATAAGGCACGACGCCATTATCCTGCATATGGAACAAGATCTCGTAGCTTGGCAAACCGGTTGTGCTTGACGGGTCAAAATAGGCAATTTGTATCGGATAATAATCAGTCATCAATAAGGGAGATGATGGTAATTGCCCCTCCCTCATTGCTTTTTTACCAATCACAACAGATGTTTTCTTCAAGGCCTCATCAGGTTTTGCCCCAAAGAAAATATGGGCTGAGAAAAAAGTTTCCCCTTGTTGTGCGCGCTCTAAAATCTCAAAGCTATGCTGGATAGGGAAATAAGTAGTCTCTGGCAATGACAGCGCTTCATCTGGCTCAATAGAGAAAAAAGCCTCTCCGTTTCCTTCATCGGCACGTGATGCAAAACCATCAAACGAAATGGCAGGTTCAAAACTAGATTGCTCATCAATTGTGAAACTAAACAAATCACCAGCTTCATTTTCATAAGATGAGAATAAAGACGCCATAAAGACCTCACCACCACCCTCAAACCGCATTTGCATGGCGTAATCTTCATCAGATTTCCAGCCGTCACAATCTTGCCTTAAGGTAAAAACAGACCGGCCTTTAATTTCATCCAAGGCAGCCGATTTATCACTTTCTGCCAACGCTAATTGATAGGTAACACGATGAGGAGCAAATTCCATTGCCCCCACGGAAACAGGCCATAATGCTCCCAACAGGCCAACCGCTATCATTCCTTGCTTCACGTGATGATAATAGACCATAGCCTGCCCTTTCACTTAGTTGGCATAACACCCTATTCTTAACATAGCTTTTTCAAAAAATCAGACAAGTTTCCCTACCCAAAAGGTTAAATTGCTAGCGGCAAGATGAGGCATCAGCTATCATAGCGTTATGAGCAAACGTGACCCTATCCTATCTTCGCAAACCGCCCTTAATGACGTCATGACCCACTTTGCCACAGCAGAGATGGTGGCGATTGATACCGAATTTATGCGGGAGAAGACCTATTATCCAGAATTGTGCCTCATTCAAATTGCGGCGTTGGGTGAAAGCTACATCATTGACCCCATTGCCTATGAGTTAGACCTCACCTCTTTCTGGGATTTGCTTCAAAATGAAAGCGTTGTAAAAGCCTTTCATGCGGGGCGCCAAGATATCGAAATCTTCTATTTGAAAACAGGCAAGGTACCGTCCCCCCTCTTTGATAGCCAAATTGCTGCCATGGTTTGCGGATTAGGAGATCAGGTGGGGTATGATAAATTAGTTCAGCATTTCCTAAAAAAACATATCGATAAATCATCACGCTTTACTGATTGGTCAAAAAGACCATTAAGCGACAAACAAATTCACTATGCCTTAGATGATGTGATCTATTTGGAGCAAATATATCCACTATTGAAAGAGGCTTTGCACGACGGCAATAAAGAGGAATGGATTACAGAGGAAATGGCTATCCTGGCCAATGCTTCGACTTATAGCGCCATCCCTGAGGAAATGTACAAAAAGCTTAAACTGCGAACGCCTAAGCCCATTACGCTCAATCGCTTAAAATATTTAGCCGCCTTCCGAGAACAGGAATGCCAAAAGCGCAATTTACCACGTAGCCGATTTTTAAAAGATGAAACCCTGATTGACCTCGCAG
>WTJA01000027.1:0-27828 GCA_011524995.1 Alphaproteobacteria bacterium
TTTACGAACTGTCTTTTCCTGATCTATCTCATCTTTGGGGCTGCCATCTGAGGCGTCTGCAATATTAGTGATATCGGCGACATCAACCATATCAATGATGACAAGTCGTTCATCATTGAGCTCATCTTTTTGAAAAGATGGCCAGCTGACAGTCATCACAGCCACAACGGCAATGTGAACGCCAAGTGATATCGCAACAGGACGCATCATTGGGTGCTCTTATCCTTCCTGGGGCAATTCCGCCACAAGGGCTACACGGCTAAAGCCGGCATTCTGAATCCGTCCCATTACTTGCACGACCTCGCCATAAGCAATGGTTCGATCGCCCCGCACAAAGATGCGGATATCTGGGTTGGCTTCTGAAATAGCTGATAAGCGGGGGATTAAGGTCTCTGGGTCAATCGGTGTCTCTTGCAAATATAATTGCCCATCAGCTTGCAGAGACACCACCAATGGCGCTGCATCAGCTGAGATTTGACCAGCTTTTGTTTTCGGCAAATCAACCGGCACACCAACCGTCAAAAGAGGTGCCGTCACCATAAAGACGATCAATAGAACCAGCATCACATCCACAAAGGGGGTGACATTAATCTCTCCCATCGGGCGATGACGCCCGCGGCCTGCCCCGCCTGGCCTGTTAAGCTGGCCCCCCATTTACTGGCTCCCCTCATCAAGCTGGCGCGCAAGCAATGTTGAGAATTCAGAGGCGAACGTCTCAAGAGAGGCGGCGCGACGCTGAATATCACCAGCGAATTTATTATAAGCCGCAACGGCTGGGATGGCTGCGGCAAGACCAAGCGCCGTGGCAAATAGTGCCTCAGCAATACCAGGCGCGACAACGGCGAGCGATGTATTTTTCGATTCCGCAATCGATTGGAACGCATTCATGATGCCCCATACGGTACCAAACAACCCGACAAATGGTGAGACCGAGCCAATCGAGGCTAAGAAGTTTAAGCCTTTTTCTAGCTTATCCATCTCTCTTGTGATGGTGAAATTCATCGATCGGTCAATCCGGTCTACCAGAGAGGCTTTGAGGTCAACGCGTCCTGATGAGGTTAGCCCGCGTGCTGAGGCACGGCGCCATTCCCGCATCGCAGCTGCAAATACCCGCGCTTGCGCATTATCTGGGTTGGCCCCTGTCTCATCATAGAGTTTGTCGAGCGAACCGCCTGACCAAAACTCATCTTCAAATTCCGCTGAGCGACGCGCTTCACGGCGCAAGCTCACCATCTTGTCAAAAATGATGGCCCAGCACCAAATAGAGGCCGCCACTAGCAAAATCATCACGAATTTTACGAGGGGATCAGCTGCCCAAAACAGCCCCATAATTGTCAGGTCATGACCTGACTGTACGACATTTAAATCAACCTCGGTCATTGCGACTCCCCATCCTGACCCTTCATACTATGAGGCATCCTACCCAAAGGGGTGGAGGCCTCTTCCTTCCTTGTGATGATGACTATTATTAGGGGTTACCCCTCTGGCATCATCTTGGCAAAAATCTCTTTCGGAAAACGGATAGGGCGTCCTATCTCATTTACCATGACAATCTCTACTTCAACCTTGGCGAAAATATGACCATCGGTCACTTTTTTCCCATCTGCTACCCCGCGGATGACCTGATCAGCCACCATCCGCACCGCTGAGCCTGATTGTAATCTTGTTTCAACGATCACCTCATCATTGAGAAAAGCAGGGCGTTGATAGTCAAGCGCCGCACGGCGCACAACAAAGCCAACCTTTTGCTCTTGCAGGAAACTTTGTTGGGAAATGCCAAGGCATCGTAACCAACCAGAGCGACCGCGTTCCGCAAAGCTTAGATAATTGGCGTGATAGACGATACCGCCAGCATCTGTGTCTTCAAATTGTACAAGCAGCGGGTAAAAATGCGCCTCACCCTCAATCCAGCCATCAAGCATCGCTGCGGCAGATGGCGGACAAAGCCGCGCTAAGATATCACTCATTCACGACCTCCCTCATCAGGGGTAAGATTGGTCAATAATTCAAGCTGTTGGCTAGCAGAGGCCGGCGGTGTGAGACCTAAATAATCCCAACCGGTGCGTGACAAGCAGCGGCCGCGTGGTGTGCGCATTAACAATCCTGTTTGCATCAAATAGGGTTCGATCACCTCTTCGAGCATATCGCGTTGTTCGGCCAAGACGGCAGCTAGCGTTTCAACACCTACCGGCCCCCCACCATAATGTTCTACCAAGGCCCCAAGATAGCGCCTATCCATATGATCCAGCCCTTGTTCATCGACATCAAGGCGCAACAGGGCTTTATCCGCCAATGACGCGTCAACCTTATCCGCGCCCTCAACTGTGGCAATATCACGGACACGGCGCAGCAAACGCCCCGCAATACGAGGTGTCCCCCTGGCGCGGCGCGCAATTTCCAACGCGCCATCATCGGTCAGTGCGAGGTTTAATTTTTGTGCCTGCGCAAGCAAAATCACAGCCAATTCATCAGGCCCATAAAATTGCATCCGCATCTGAATACCGAAGCGATCACGCAAAGGGGTTGTCAGAAGTCCCGCCCGGGTCGTGGCACCAACCAAGGTGAAAGGCGGCAAATCAATGCGCACAGAGCGCGCAGACGGCCCCTCACCAATCATCAGATCAAGCTGGAAATCTTCCATCGCGGGATAGAGCACCTCTTCCACAGCCGGATTGAGGCGATGAATTTCGTCAATAAATAGCACGTCATTGGGCGCTAGATTGGTCAAAAGTGAGGCGAGATCGCCGGCGCGCGCAATGACCGGGCCAGATGTTGCACGAAACCCTGTCCCTAATTCTGTTGAGATGATTTGCGCCATCGTCGTCTTACCGAGACCTGGCGGCCCATGCAGCAAGAGGTGGTCCATTGCCTCCCCCCGTCCGCGGGCAGCAGCAATAAACATTTCAAGATTTTGCCGCCCTGCCCCTTGGCCAATAAATTCCTCAAGCGTTTTCGGACGCAAGGCTTGGTCTAAGCGCTCTGTTGGCTCAATATCATGGGCGGAGGTAAGGCGTGTATCTGGCTGCTCAGTCATGCTGTGATCTCATCGCCTCTGTTATAATTTCGTGCCAAGCTGGCGCAGTGCCGCAGCAATGAGGCTTTGGCTTGTCGGAGCATCTTCCGCAGATGCGACCTCGCGCAAGACTGACCACACCTCAGCTCTGCCATAACCCAAATTCACTAAGGCTGACAGCGCGTCTGTCATGGCCGCATCTTTTGCCGACGCCGCCCCACCATCGCCTGTGAGGGGGGCGCCCCCCGCAGCGGCTATTGGTGCCGGTGATAGCGCGCGAAGCTTGCCTAATTTTTCCGCTAGTTCATTCACAATGCGTGTCGCAATCTTAGGACCAATGCCATCTGCGCGTGTGATCATCGCTTTGTCACCTGCCATGATGGCTTCTTCAACCTCAGCTGGTGACAGCGCTGACAAGATAGCGATCGCTGCCTTCGCGCCCACACCTTGGACAGTTTGCAATAGGGTAAAGGTCTCTTTTTCTTGGACAGAGGCAAAGCCGAACAAAGTCATGGAATCTTCACGAACCACCATCTCTGTCAGAAGCGTGATATCCCCGCCTAGATCGCCAATAGCATCAAGTGTGCGCTGCGAGGCTGTCACAAGATAGCCAACACCCCCCACATCAATCACCGCTTGGTTTGTGGTTTTGGCAGCTAGCTGTCCGCGTAAATGTGCAATCATCTCAAAGCTACCCTTTGCCGTCTTCTTTTGCCAATGCCGCAGCGATGGCTGCTGCCAAACCGGTGCCGCCGCGGGCTTGCCTGTCATCTAGCAAAGCGCCATTCGCCGCGTGATGCAACCCTGCAATCGCCAACCCAAGGGCATCAGCCGCATCCGCCCCTTTGGGCGTGATACCAAGATGATGGGCGACCATGGCTTGCATTTGTTTTTTATCAGCCCGCCCTGTGCCGGTCACGGCTTTTTTAGCCAAGCGAGGTGCCACTTCATTTAATAAGAGGCCTTGCGACGCACAGGCGGCCATGGCCACACCGCGCGCCATGCCAAGCTTCAAGGCTGATTGCGGGTTCTTTGACACAAAGACCGATTCAATCGATGCGGCATCAGGGGCAAATTCATCACAGACAGCCGTGATGCCGCGGAAAATCACATCTAGACGAAGATGGTCAGCATCAGCGGTTGTCGTGCGGATTTGGCCATGCCCTAAATGACGTAATACATGACCTGTTTGTTCAACAATTCCCCAGCCCGTACAGGCCAAACCAGGGTCAATGCCAAGCATCCGCATCCTGATGCCTTTCTGTTATAGCCTAGCTATCAAGCGCTGCCATAACCTCATCGGAAATATCGAAGTTGGAGGCAATGGACTGCACATCATCATTATCATCCAACACTTCCATCAATTTTATCAAGCCTTTGGCATGATCGACATTGACGTCCACCGTATTTTGCGGCTTCCACACAATGGCGGCTTCTGCTGGTGAGCCAAAGGCCTCATCCAACGCATCACGCACGGTGTTGAAATCTTCCATAGCGCAGGTGATGATATGGCCATCATCATCAGATTCGACATTATCGGCACCAGCCTCTAAGGCCGCTTCAAACATGCTATCAGCATCTGTGACATCAGCAGCAAACATGATTTCACCAACGCGATCAAACATAAAGCTAACAGACCCTGTCTCACCAAGAGAGCCGTTATATTTGTTGAAGGCTGCCCGCACCTCTGATGCTGTGCGATTGCGGTTATCAGTCATCGCTTCTACGATAAGAGCCGTGCCGCCAGGGCCATAACCTTCATAGCGGATTTCTTCATAAAGCTCGCCTTCGCCGCCTTCTGCTTTTTTCAGAACGCGTTCGATATTATCCTTTGGCATATTGGCGGCACGACAGGCTGCCAAGGCTGTCCGCAAACGAGGATTAGCAGAAACATCAGTGCCAGCGCGCGCTGCGACTGTTAATTCTTTCCCGAGACGAGAAAAAACTTTTGCGCGCTTTTTATCCTGCGCGCCTTTGCGGTGCTGAATATTCTTAAATTTACTATGGCCTGCCATGGGATACCACCTGTTATCTTACCCTGATTTGGTCTGTGTTTTAATCCGTGTCTTGTCTTAACAAGAAGGAGATGACGGGGCAAGAGATCTATGTTGTTTTCACAGCGCCGCGCGCCCTCATCAGGCTTGTGAGAGCACACCACCGCGACGGATTGGCGCAACAGAGGTGGCAAGACCTGTTTGGTCATCAATATCAACCAATACACCAGACAGCGTTGGCGGCCCTAATGCCACAGAAAGACGGCCAGATTTCACACCTGTAAAGCGGCTCACGGCAACCTCTGGTTCCATCCCAATCACAGATTGATAGTCGCCGCACATACCGGCATCTGTCTGATAGGCTGTGCCTTGCGGCAAAATACGTAAATCAGAGGTTGGAATATGCGTATGGGTGCCAACGACGAACGAGACGCGGCCGTCACAAAAATGACCTGCCGCCACTTTTTCAGAGGTTGCTTCGCCATGCACATCCACCATGATGGCATCGGCATCCCGTCCCAAGATAAGGCCCCCTAGGATTTTATCTAAGCAAGCGAACATATTATCATTATCCGCCATAAATAAATTTGCCATGACATTGATCACAGCAAGCCGTTGGCCATTTGGCAATGTGTGCGTAATGACACCTGACCCCGGGAATTCGCGCGCCATATTGGCGGGACGCAGCAGCCGCGGTTGCTGTTGCAAATAGGGCGAGATTTCCGCCTTATCCCAGATATGATTGCCTGAGGTTAGCACATCAACACCCGCTTCGAACAAAGCATCGCAAATGGTCGGCGTTACACCAAACCCACCAGCGGCATTTTCACAATTGACGACAATCGCATCACAACCCAGCTCTTGGCGCAAAACTGGCACCTCTTCAATCACCGCTTTGCGTGCCGCGCGCCCGACAATATCGCCCAAAAATAATAACCGCATAATTTTGTTACTCTTTCTACCCTGTCTTAGCGCTGTCTATTCTGTTTGCGCTTTGATAAATCGTGTCGGCGTTAAGATGGCCGAGAGCGGCTTATCATAGGCGCCGATTGGCACTGCATCGACTTGCTGCTCATCAAAAGCCAGACCAATAATTTGTGCGTGATGGCCTTTGGCTTCTAAATCAGCCAAGGTTCTATCATAAAAACCACCACCATAGCCAAGACGCCATCCTGCCTCATCAAACGCTAATAGAGGGGCGAGAATCAGGTCTGGCATAAGCTGGGGCGCAGCGGCAGCTGGCTGTTTAGTGCCATAAGGCCCCTCTTCCAGCGCTTCACCATCGTGCCACTGATGAAAGGCAAGCGGCAAGCCCTCTTGTGGTGTGATAGGCAGGCCAATGACGCACCCTTTTGCCATCAATGCCTGTGCCATGGGGATGGGATCTATCTCTGACTTAATCGGCCAATAGGCTGCGACAGACTTTGGCGCGAACTGGTCGCAGAGAAAGTCAGCGTTGCTCGCCAACGCAGCGGCGGCGGCAGGCGCAGATGCCTCAAAGGCTTGCCGCCTTGTTTGTGTGGCTTGCTTGCGAAGCGCGCGCTTGGCCTCTTGATTATCCATCATCATACTCTTACCCCTGCAGAGAGGGGATTTATGAAAGGGTGATGGCCGGATCAGCCGTCGGCGTGATCATCCTTCTGTGACCTGAGTTACAGGTGGGCGCCGCAATAATCAGACCTCGATCCGTTCAGAGGCAGCTCCCTACAGAAGATTATGGTCCCAGGGATTGAAAGACCTAACGCACTGTCTAGCCATCATGATGATGTTTACATAGTTTTATTTGAGCGCCGCAGCAAGTGATGAAATTTGTGACGCAATCGCAGAGAGCCTCTCAAAAGCGGTATCATCAAGCTGTTCGCCCTGTGGCTGTGCTGGCTGAAGTGGGGCATCGCCCCGCTTTGCCGCTACTTTTTCAGCCAATAAAATAGCCGCCATCACAAGCAAACGAGATTCGCCAATTTGTCCGACAGACCCCGCTAATTGAGAGACCGTATCATCAACCATACGGCCAAGCGCTTCAATCTCTGCTTCTTGGCCGACATCGCATCCTAGCTGATAAGGCTGGCCATTCACGCGGATGGTTACAATAGAACCACTCATGAGGCATCCCCTTCTGTTAGCTGGGCATCACTTAGCTGCATCTGTTTGACAATATCCATCGCATCATGAAGCTCTGCCCGCATGGCCGCCACTTCATCCGATGACAAAGACGCAGGTGATGACGCTACTGCCTCTGATGGCTCGGATTGAACTGCTCTATCTGCTTGCTGCTTTTCCACTGCCTCTTGCAAATCCTGCAAGGCTGTTTCAATTGCCGAAAGCGCTGTATCTAGCCGTGACATGTTTCACTCATTCTCGTTTCATTGTGGGGCGATGCTACAAATCTAGTAAGGCAGAAATATGTCACCACCAATCGCAATGCCTATCTAACAGCCTATCACGCTTTTGCCAGATGAGACCATTGCTAAATCATATCAAATACTCTGAAAAATTCAACCATCACAATTCGTTGCAGAGTGTCTTTCACCTGCAGTTGTATGAGAGCGCTCATAGCTATAAATTTCCGCCTGAATTCGTCATGTTTTTTGACAAACTAAGCATTTGACGCGGCTTTGTTTTTTATTCCATTATGCGCTCGCAATCGTAGCAGTCTTGGCACCTTTCATTGTTTGTCAGGACTGCGCTATCTTCGAGGAGTTAAGGGATGTCAGTTACACGGCTAGATATGGCAAACGCCATTCGTGCGCTATCAATGGATGCGGTAGAGGCCGCAAAGTCAGGCCATCCAGGCATGCCAATGGGTATTGCAGATGCCGCCACAGCGCTGTTTGCCGACCATATGTCCTTTGATCCCAAGAATCCGAAATGGCCTAATCGTGACCGCTTTGTGCTGTCAGCCGGCCATGGCTCCATGCTCATCTATTCTTTGCTCTATCTGACGGGCTATGAGGATATGACGCTTGATGAAGTGAAATCATTCCGTCAATGGGGCGCCAAAACAGCTGGCCATCCGGAATATGGTCATGCCACAGGTATCGAAACCACAACCGGACCTCTTGGCCAAGGCATTGCGAATGCGGTTGGTATGGCGATGGCAGAGCGTCATAAAAATGCGCTCTTTGGCGATGAGCTTGTTGATCACTATACATATGTGATTGCGGGTGATGGCTGCCTGATGGAAGGTATCAGCCATGAAGCCGCCTCTTTAGCCGGGCATTTGAAGCTAGGCCGTCTGATTGTGTTATTTGATGATAACGGCATCTCCATTGATGGCCCGACAAGCATCACTGTCTCAGAAGATACCACGGCCCGTTTTGAAGCTTATGGCTGGCAAGTTCTGGCCTGTGATGGCCATGATGGCGATGCGGTCTCTGCTGCGATCAGTGAAGCAAAGGGTGATGACCGCCCAACCTTGATTCGCTGTAAGACAGTCATTGGTTATGGTGCACCGACGAAAAAGGGCACATCTGGCATCCATGGTGCGCCTTTGGGCGGTGATGAGATTGCTGGTACAAGAGAGGCGTTGGGCTGGTCACATGCCCCCTTTGATGTGCCGGCAGATATCCTCGCTGCTTGGCGGGCGCTTGGCACAGCCGGTGGTGATGCTTTTGCTGCGTGGCAATCAAAACTAGCTGCCTCTGCGCATAAAGCACAGCTCGAAGCGCTTGAATCAGGTGATGTCTCGCAAGCGGTTGCAGATGGCATTGCCGCCTATAAGGCGAAATTAGCAGCCGGTGAGCCGCAAGCACCCGCGACAAGAGTGGCAAGCCAAAAAGCGATTGAAGCGTTGCTCCCTTATGTCCCTGCGATGTTTGGCGGTTCTGCGGATTTGACAGGCTCAAACAACACGAAGGTCGGTGAGCACGCGATTTTCAGCGCCGATAATTATGCTGGTACCTATGTGCATTATGGTGTGCGTGAACATGGCATGGCAGCGGCGATGAATGGGATCGCGCTTCATGGCGGTTTGATCCCCTTTGGCGGCACTTTCTTGGTCTTTACCGATTATTGCCGTCCCTCTATCCGCCTCTCGGCCCTGATGGAACAGCGTGTGATCTATGTGATGACACATGACTCCATTGGTTTGGGTGAAGATGGGCCGACGCACCAGCCAGTTGAGCATATTGCCTCGTTACGCGCGATGCCGAATGTCAATGTTTTCCGCCCAGCTGATATTGTTGAAACAGCAGAAGCTTGGGAATTAGCGATGACGTCAGAGGGCACACCGTCTGTTTTAGCGCTCAGCCGTCAGGGCCTGCCGCAGCTGCGTTTGGGCGATGCGATTGCTGAGAATAAATCTGCCAAGGGCGGCTATATCCTTGAAGAGGCCTCAGCCGCCCCGCAGGTCGTCTTATTTGCCACAGGCTCAGAAGTGGCGATCGCCAATGAGGCGCGCCAAGCACTTGAAGCTGATGGGATTGCCACACGTCTTGTGTCAGTGCCGTGTTTAGATATCCTCATGCAGCAAGATGAAGCCTATTTGACATCATTGCTACCAGAGGGCGCAAAAGCAATTGCAGTGGAAGCTGGCATTCGTCAAGGCTGGTCAGATTTGATTGGCAGAGAGGGTCAGTTTATTGGCATGTGCGGCTTTGGCGCGTCTGCTCCTATTGCAAAATTATATGAAGAGTTTGGAATCACATCACAAGCGATTATTGCATCTGCGAAAGCAGCGCTATCATCTTAGCGTCTGTCTCGTTACCCCCACCGGTAACTAAATAGAGGACTATAGTGTGACAATCAGAGTTGCTATTAACGGGTTTGGCCGCATCGGCCGGCTCACGCTTCGTGCGCTTGCACAATCAACACGCAATGATATCGAGGTGGCCCTAATTAACACCCCAGGTGAAGCGGCGACCTCGGCTCATCTTTTTGAATTTGATTCCACCCATGGCCGTTATCAGGGTGATGTTTCAGCTGGCGATGACTGGATGGATATCGGCGCTGGCAAAATCAAAATGACGCAAATCAGAGCGCCGGAAGAGCTTCCTCATAAAGAGCTTGGCATCGACCTTGTCATGGAATGTGCTGGTATTTTCAACAAACGGGCTGAGGCGGCCCGTCATTTGGACGCTGGCGCACAGCGTGTTTTGCTGTCAGCCCCTGGCGCTGATGCTGATTTAACAGTTGTATATGGTGTCAATCATAACCAGCTAAGCGCCGCGCATCAGATTGTGTCTAATGCCTCTTGCACAACAAACTGTCTCGCCCCTGTCGCCAAGGTTTGCCAAGATGCGTTTGGCATTGAATCAGGCTATATGACAACCATCCATGCCTATACCAATGACCAAAATATCTTGGATAACCGCCATCAGGATTTGCGCCGCGCGCGGTCTGCTGGCCAATCAATGGTGCCAACCTCAACAGGGGCAGCGAAAGCTGTGGGGCTTGTTTTGCCTGAACTAGCTGGCAAATTAGATGGCTCAGCTATTCGTGTGCCAACGGCAAATGTCTCAGCGGTTGATTTCACTTTCATCGCAAAGCGTGACGTCACAGCCGATGAGATTAACCAGGCGCTGATCGCCGCGTCTGAAGGCCCGATGAAAGGCGTTTTAGGCATTAATGACCGGCCGCTCGTCTCGATTGATTTTAACCAAGATCCTCATTCTTCAATTGCCGATGTGACGCAAACACAGGTGCTTGATGGGCGGTTTGTGCGTATTTTGACATGGTATGACAATGAATGGGGCTTCTCTAATCGGATGTTAGATACGTCTGTTGCGATGATGCGCGCCTCTTAAAACCCCCTCTTTTTGGGTGATTTGACATAAAAGGCTGGCCTTTTAGGCCGGCCTTATTCTATAGAGCAGTGTAAGAAAGTGAATAGCCACCGCTTTGGGTGGCATGGCAAATGAGGTGTCATCATGAAATTAAATGGAAATGCCATTCGTCCAGGTAACGTCATTGAACATAAATCACGGCTGTGGGTCGCTGTGAAGATCAGCCATGTCAAACCAGGCAAAGGCGGTGCATTTGCACAGGTTGAATTAAAAGATATCAAAGATGGCACCAAGCTGAATGAGCGCTTCAGAGCGACAGAATCTGTTGAGCGCGTTATCCTAGATGAAGCAGAATGCACCTATCTTTATGCCGAAGATGATAAGCACATCTTCATGCATTCAGAAACATTTGAGCAATTTGAAATTAGCGAGGCCATGATTGGTGAGCCCGCTGCCTTTTTGCAAGATGGCATGACTGTGACATTGCAAAGCCATGAAGGTGACCCGATTTCTGTGACACTGCCTGATCAAGTGGTGGTTGAAGTGATGGAAGCGGATGCTGTGGTAAAGGGGCAAACAGCCTCATCCTCTTACAAGCCTGCGATTGTCGATAATGGCCTTCGCGTTATGGTGCCACCTCATATTGAGGCTGGTACACGCATCATCGTCAAAACCGAAGATGCCACTTATGTTGAAAGATTTAAAGGATAACTCCTATGGCTGGCCGTTCTGCCCTGATTAATGTGATGTATAAGGCTTGTGATGCCGCGAGCCGCCGTATCATGCGTGACTTTGGTGAAGTTGAAAATCTTCAGGTCAGCCGCAAAGGCGCCGCTGATTTTGTGACCAAAGCTGATATCACGGCTGAGAAGGTCATCCATGAAGAATTGGCCAAAGCCCGCCCTGACTGGGGATTTGTCATGGAAGAATCTGGGCAAATTGCTGGCCAAGATAAAGATGCGCCGCAATGGATTATTGACCCGATTGATGGCACCACTAACTTCATGCATGGGATCCCGCATTTTGCGATCTCTATTGCCGTGCAGGAAGGTAATAAAATCACAGCTGGCATGGTATTTGACCCGGCTCGTAATGAATGCTTCTTTGCCGAGGCTGGTAAAGGCGCCTTTGTGAATGAACGCCGCATCCGTGTATCTGGCCGTCGCCAACTCAACGAAGCCTTATTCGCCACCGGGATTCCCTTCCTTGGCAGAGGCACGCCAGAGACAGACAAGATTTTCCAAGCTGAGTTACAATCTGTCATGCAAAGCTGCTCTGGTGTGCGCCGTTTTGGGTCTGCAGCGCTTGACCTAGCTTGGGTCGCAGCGGGTCGTTATGATGGCTATTGGGAAAAAGGCCTCAATATTTGGGATATTGCGGCCGGCATCCTATTGGTCAGAGAAGCTGGTGGTTTTGTGTCTGACTTTGGGTCACGCGATAAAGCCTTAGAGACAGGCAATGTGGTTGCCGCCAACCCGAATCTTCATACAACGTTGCTAAAGCTGTTGCGCCAAGGGCGTGATAGCGTCACCGGCTAAGCCAAAACAAGACATAGCTTCACCCTTGAACACACTGTGATGAGATATCGCTTTTCACAGCACCTTATTCGTGCCATTTTTTCCTTATAGGCTGAATATTACCTCATCTTCTGAGGTGATAGATGGTAAAATTGGGGAAGAGTGCATGACTGATCCACGAAAATATCTCATACGCATGAGCGCCTTTTTGCTCATCGTCCTTATTGTTCTTGGTCTGTTATATCAGCCGCTCAAGCTTGCTTTTATGGGCAATCCTGTCCTGAACAGCCTCATCATTGCGGTGGGGCTTGTCGGCATCATCTATATTATTTTGCAGGTGCTACGCCTTGTGCCAGAGGTCAAATGGCTCTCACAGATTCAGCGCACCCGCACCCTTGATCCCCGCGCTGCCAAACCACGCCTCTTAGCCACAGTAAATGTGATGCTCGCCGATGCACGCAGTGACTCGCGCCTGTCGGCCATGTCGCTTCGCTCAGTCCTTGATGGGGTGGCAGCCCGCCTTGATGAAGGGCGTGAAATCTCGCGCTATATGATTGGCTTGCTGGTTTTCCTTGGCTTGCTTGGTACCTTTTGGGGCTTGCTGCAAACGATTGGCGCCGTAGGCAATGTTGTCGGCGGCCTTGACCTTGTCGGCTCTGATTTTGAAACCATGATGAGCCAGTTGCGTAATGGGCTTGATGCGCCATTATCTGGCATGGCAACCGCCTTTTCATCTTCCTTATTTGGCTTGGGTGGCTCGCTTATTCTCGGCTTTTTGGACTTACAGCTTGGCCAAGCCATTGGTCGTTTTTTCAATGAGGTTGAAGATTGGCTATCAGCCTTTGCAAAATATAATGATACAAGCGCGGCCTCAACAGGCAGCACATCTGCCCTCGCTGAAGGCTTGTCAGAAGAAGGGGCGCGCGCCCTCATCAGCCTGGCGAAAGCAATTGAATCAGCCGAAGCTGATAGAGGTCAGATGATTGAGCAAATCACCGCCATGAACCAGAATATGCATCAGCTTGGTGAATTGCTGGCCGACGATCGCCGGTTACGTGACCAGCTAGCAGAGCTATCGGCGCAGATTGGTGATTTGGCGAGCTATATGGCGCATAACCGCGCGGAAAGCCATAATGACCTGAAGGCAGAGATAAGAGCGCTATCCTCAGCTGTGACAAAATCACTATCAGGAAAAGCGACCCCTGAATTAACCGCCAAAAAGGACGGATAATGTCAGTCTCTCGCCTTGGCTCTCGTGGCCGCACAAATGAATATAATTGGCCAGGATTTGTTGACGCCCTTGCCAGCTTATTGATGGTGTTTGTCTTTGTCCTGATGGTCTTTGTCCTGATTCAGGCCAATCTGGCATACCGTGTCTCTGGTCAAGATGCCTCGCTATCCGCCTTGCGGCTTGAGTTAAATACCTTATCTGATTTGCTTAGCCAGGAGCGGGCTGAGTCAGCGCGGTTAAATGTTGCGCTTGATACCAGCCAAGCCGCCCTTGCCGCAGCAACAGCAGAGATCAGCCAGCTAAGCGCGGCCCTCTCTGATAAAGAGACTGTGGTGGCTGACCAGCTCGCGCAATTACAGGCCTTAAACGCGCAACTCTTGGCCCAAGCGAACCGCAACCGTGATCTAGAAGCCTCACTCAAAGCAAGTAATGATGCGTTGAGTGCTAGCCAGGTGAGCTTGCAAGCCCTGCAGCTTGAGGCGCGGGCCCTCGAAGATGAAAAAGCCACATTGCAGGCCCAAATTGCGAGCAACCAAGAAGAGATGGCTAATCAAAGCCAAGAGATTGCCGCGCAAATAGCACTCAATGATGAATCCAAGCTAGAGATTGAACGGCTGATTGCGGCCACTTTGACCTTGCGTAATGAATTATCTGAATTACGGGCGTTACTTGCCGAAAAAGAAGCGCAATCTCTGGCTGATAAGGTAACCATCGCCTCGCTCGGTAAGTCTCTAAATGAAGCGCTCGCGAGCCGTGTCCAAGAATTACAACGCTTTAAATCTGATTTCTTTGGTCGGCTGCGTGATATTTTGGGCACCCGCTCAGACGTCACGATTGTCGGTGACCGCTTTATCTTCCAGTCAGAGGTCTTATTTGCCCCTGGCCAAGCGAACCTTGGTGCGGAGGGTCAAATGCAATTGCGTGAAATTGGCCAAGCCTTAATTGAAATTTCAGCCGCTATCCCAGACGATATCCCGTGGGTGTTACAAGTGGATGGCCATACAGATGATGTGCCTGTTTCCAACACCTATCGTGATAATTGGCAGCTCTCAACCGAACGAGCCTTGTCAGTGGTTCGCTTCTTAATCACTGAGGGTGTCCCAGCTGAGCGGCTTGCTGCCACAGGCTATGGGGAGTTCCAACCTATCGCTGAGGGGACAGATGATGGTGCCCGCAGCCGCAACCGCCGTATTGAGCTGAAATTCACACAGCGCTTGCGACAAGAATAGCTGATGAAGCGGCCTTTCAGATGGCGTATGATACGCTGTCTGAGGGCACAGCTATTGATAGTTAGTTTTTGCTTAACCTCACAAGTGGGTTTTGCATCACCTGTCTTGGCTTCCGAAGCGCCTCATCACCTTCTCTTTCCCTCACAGATTGTGCCTTTCCCCGATGGGCTGGAGACAGAGAGAGGTGAGATAATACGCGCAGGCATGACAATCCTTTCCCAAGCACAAGATTTCGCTTATCTGCGCACCCTTGCAATGGAAAGACCCGCCCCTGCCACACCGCAAGAGGTATATGATACGCAGCGGCAAGAAGCACAGCCAACTGTCATGACGCTGATCAGTGTTGCCCTTGATGACAGCCATCAGATAAGCCGTCATTTAGTCGCATCTGATGTGATGCTGCCCCTATTGCCGGAGGGCTATGATGAAGCCGCGCCTTGGTCGGTCTGGCGTGAGGGTAAGGTCCTCTATGGGCTTTTGCCGTTAAACATGATGCCGTTTGCCCCTGATATTTCCATCCGATTTGAGGTAGCTGGTTTCCTCACCCATCAGCGCGATGCGAAGCGGATAAGTGACACGGCGCACGGCACCCTCATTTTTGATAGTGGTACGGCGTCCCTCCTCCTGTCCCTTATAGATAGTGCAGCACAACAACATCGCCTGACCGCGTCCTTTTCTGATGAGGACGGGCATTCGTTTCTTCCTGCGATTTTAGAGAGTGGCGGACAAACATATGATGCGTCACTTGCCGCATCATTTTTCACCTCGCAGGACGAAACCGCTGCACTGGCAGGCTTCCTCACGCATCAGACAGATGCCCCGCTCTTAGGCGGTCTTGTCTCTGGTGTTGCGGCTGTGCCTTAGGAGGCCGGTTGCTGGTCACCAAATTGATAATAGGCAAGCTCACGATATAGCGCGCTTTCATTTAACAGCGTTTCATGCGTACCTGTTGCCACAAGCTGCCCTTTATCCAGAAGCAAGATCATATCGGCATCAATAATCGTTGAAAGACGATGCGCGATCACAAGGCTGGTACGGTCCTTCATCACATTACCAAGTGCCGCTTGCACTGCTGATTCAGATACCGAATCAAGGGCAGAGGTTGCCTCATCAAGCAGCAGCAGACGGGGATTTCGCAGAATGACGCGCGCAATGGCCACACGTTGCTTTTGCCCACCAGATAGACGGATACCCTTCTCGCCCACAAAGCTGTCAAAGCCATCCTCAAGCGCATCAATGAATTCTAGGATTTCGGCCTGACGGGCGGCTTCTCGTACTGCTTCGCGGCTTGCCCCTGGTGATCCAAAGGCAATATTATCCGCCAAAGTACCGGAGAATAAAGTCGGCTCTTGTGGCACGAGGCCAATGGTAGCGCGTAGATCCGCTAAGGATAGGTCACGGATGTCACAATTATTTAATTTGATGGCGCCTGAGAGCGGGTCATAGAACCGCAACAAAAGATGGAAGAGGGTGGATTTTCCAGCACCGCTTGGCCCCACCAACGCGACATGAGAGCCAGCAGGGATATGAATGGACAGCCCATCCAATACCGGCTTATCAGGACGCGCCTCATAGGCAAAGCTGACCTGATCCAATGAGACTGAAACCTCATCCTGCTGTGGCAAAGTGACCGGCGCCTCAGCGCGTGGCAATGCATTCTTCATATCAAGGATTTGTGCCACGCGGTCTGCCGCCCCTGCGGCGCGTTGCAAATCACCTGCCAGCTCCGAGAGTGCACCTGTTGAGACAGCGACAAGAAAGGCATAAAAGACGAAGGCTGAGAGCTCACCTGCGGTAATCTTTCCCGCGAGCAAATCTTGTCCGCCGACCCACAAGATGGTGATGATGCCACAAAAGACTAAGAAGATGACCGTGGCAGAGAGCAGCCCCAAGAGATGAACACGACGCAACGCAGCTTGGCGAGACGCTTCAACCTTGTCACCAAATTGTTGATCTTGGAAAGCATGCTGGTGAAAGGCATGAATGAGCCGCATTGCAGACAAGCTCTCTTCGGCGCCAACCGCAACCTCTGCGACCTTATCTTGGGCTTTGCGAGAGGCTTTGCGCAACTTCGCGCCCAACACCACCACTGGCACGACCACAAGCGGAATGATCACAGCGATCACCAGTGACATCTTCATGCTCGCTGAGATAAGTAAAAAGAGGCCGCCTATCAGGATAAGGATGTTGCGAATAGCCATCGATAAGGTGCTAGTCAGCACGGTCTGCATCAAAATCGTATCTGTATTAATGCGGCTGAGCAGGTCGCCTGTTTTGGCTGTTTCAAAATAACCCGTATGGAGATGAAGGAGATGCGAGAATAAAGCCCGGCGCATATCTGCGACAATATGCTCCCCTACCTCATTGACCAGACGGGCCCGCAAGTAACTACCGATGCTGAGAATTGATGCCAGCCCCAAAGTCACAAAGACAGATAGGCGCAACATATCAGGGTTATCTGCGCCAAGCCCCTGATCAACGAAAAAGGCTAATCCTTGGCCTAGTGACAAGGTTGCCGCTGAGACCATCAATAAGGCTGCTGCTGCGACCATAATCTTACGGCGATACGGCACGGCATAACGTGCAAATAGCCGCAAAGCCGATAGGCTGACCTTTTCGGCGGTCTCTGGGGCAAGCATGGCAGCGCTACGTCTCATGAGCTAGGGGTCTTTCCTGCTTTTCGGTGATATCGGCAGATATCTCATTTGTGGCAAAGTGAAGAGGATGCGAATCAGAGATCTCTTCTTACGATAATCTATCATGCGTCTTAGGGTGTGCCTAGCCACTTCGCGGGGCACAGGCGCGGCAAATTATCCTTGCATTGTCATCAGTGAAGCCTTATCTCCTCTTTTCAAGGAAGAAGGTGATTCAAGGCTTGCACTTTCACAAAACGGCAGGTATAAACCCAGCCTTAGACGAATTAGATAGGCGCCAGTAGTGAACAGGCTGCCATTTTGTAGGAGATAGATGATGAAAAAAGACATCCATCCAGAATATCATGAAATCACTTTGGTGATGACAGATGGCACGAAGCGCACAACACGTTCAACTTGGGGCAAGCCAGGTGACGAAATGAAGCTAAGCATCGATAGCTTGAACCACCCTGCATGGACTGGTCAGCACCGTGTATTGAATGCTGAAGGCCAAGTGGCGCGCTTTAACAAGCGTTTTGGTAGCCTCGGCATCAAATCATAGAGATTGCCTTTCTCTTATTAGGAAGCCTCGCTTTTGCGGGGCTTTTTTTATGCCGTAAATCCCTCGCCTCCTGATTTTGGGCATCAGCCCTTGCAACTCTGATAGTCAGTTCCTAGCTATAAGATAAGATAGAGGGCCAATGGCGCTATCGATATGAAACAAGCTCGCCACATGGGAGCTATAACAGACACCTTGCTTTTTAAAGGAGGCATCAATGACACAAATTGATTTAACACCCTTTTACCGTTCAGCGATTGGCATAGACCGTATGGCATCGCTCATGGATAATTTTTTCACCAGCCCGCAACAATCGCAAAATGGCTGGCCGCATTACAACATTACAAAATCAAGCGATCATGAATATCGTATCACAATGGCTGTCGCTGGCTTTGGCGAAGGTGACCTTGATGTGACCATTCATGAACAAACCCTTATCATCTCTGGTAAGATGAGCGCCTCAGAGGAGGAGGGGGTCACCTATCTCTATCGCGGGATTGCCGGACGTCAATTTGAGAAGAAATTCCAATTGGCAGATTTCATTCGCATCAAAGGCGCACGCCTGAAAGATGGCTTGCTTCATGTAGACCTCATTCGTGAAGTCCCAGAAGCGATGAAGCCGCGGAAGATTGATATCGTGAATGAAACGAAGCTGCTTACTGACGAGTAAGGTCAGCGCCGCATATTAAAAAACCCCCTGCCATCTGACAGGGGGTTTTTCTGTTTCAGCGTCAGAGGCGCCTTATGATTTTTGACGCAATGTCGCTTGCGCTGCGGCAAGGCGCGCGATAGGCACACGGAAGGGCGAGCATGACACATAATCAAGTCCCACCCCTTCGCAGAAAGCGATAGATGCCGGGTCACCGCCATGTTCACCGCAAATGCCAAGCTTGATATCAGCTCTGGTTGATTTGCCCTTATCAGCCCCCATCTGGACCAAACTGCCAACACCTTGCTGGTCAATCGACACAAACGGGTCAACCGCATAGATGCCCTTCTCCTCGTAAGCGCCCATGAAAGAGGCCGCGTCATCACGGCTGATACCCAAAGTGGTCTGGGTTAAATCATTCGTCCCAAATGAGAAAAATTCTGCTTCTGAGGCAAGCTCATCCGCCATCAAGGCCGCACGTGGTAGTTCGACCATTGTGCCTACAAGATAGGTAATAGTCTGTCCTGTTTCAGCAAAGACCGCCTGAGCTGTGGCATCAATCACCTCACGGCATAGCTGGATCTCTTTTGCGGAGCCTGCCAGCGGCACCATAATTTCCGGGATTGGGGCCTCTGCTGATTTTGCCACTGCCACGGCCGCTTCGAAAATCGCTCTGGCCTGCATAGCGCAAATTTCTGGATAGGTGATAGCGAGACGGCACCCACGATGACCAAGCATCGGGTTTGATTCTGATAATTTCAAAGCCCGTTGGCGTGCGACATCAAGGCTAATGCCTGCGGCCTCTGCCACATCTTGCAATTCGGCATCTGAATGCGGCAAGAATTCATGCAAAGGCGGATCAAGCAAACGGATAGTCACAGGCAAGCCTGACATGACCGTAAATAGCGTTTCAAAATCAGCGCGCTGCATCGGCAATAATTTGGCCAAAGCAGCCTCGCGTCCCTCAACGGTATCAGCCAAGATCATCTCACGCATGGCGATGATACGATCAGCATCAAAGAACATATGTTCGGTGCGGCACAAACCAATGCCTTCGGCACCAAAATAACGCGCTTTCTCGCTATCTAACTTGGTTTCAGCATTGGCACGTACCTTCATCCGGCGTGTGTCATCTGCCCAGGCCATCACTGTTTCAAAATCACCAGATAATTGCGGATCAATCGTTGCAACAGCGCCGCTATAGACCTCGCCAGCTGAGCCATCAATGGTAATCCAGTCACCTTCAGAGAGAGTCTGTCCCCCCATCATCACAGAGCCTGTGGCGTTATCAATGCGGATATCACCTGCACCTGAGACACAAGCGCGCCCCATACCACGCGCGACCACGGCCGCATGGCTTGTCATACCACCCCGCGCGGTCAGGATACCAGCGGCGGCATGCATCCCGTGAATATCTTCTGGGCTTGTTTCAACACGCACCAAAATCACAGACTTCCCAGCTTGGGCGAGCGCTTCGGCTTTATCAGCGGTGAGGCAAATCTCGCCGCTTGCTGCGCCAGGAGAGGCTGGCAAGCCGCGGGCTAGCAAATGCTTTTCAGCGTTCGGATCAAGCGTCGGATGCAATAATTGATCAAGTGATTCAGGCTCAATGCGTAATAAGGCCTCTTCTTTGGAAATGAGCCCTTCGGCAGCCATATCCACAGCGATTTTCATCGCCGCTTCAGCGGTCCGTTTGCCATTTCTTGTTTGCAGCATATAGAGCTTATTCTGCTGAATCGTGAATTCCAGATCCTGCATATCTGTGTAATGCGCTTCTAATTTGTGACGCACATCATCAAGCTGTTTGAAGACCTCTGGCATGGCGGCTTCCATTGATGGGCCATCTTCGCCGGCTTTGATCCGCGCTTGTTCGGTAAGAGGCAACGGTGTGCGAATACCAGCCACCACATCTTCACCCTGAGCGTTAATCAAAAACTCACCATAGAACATATTTTCGCCCGTTGACGGGTCACGTGTAAAGGCCACGCCTGTCGCACAATCATCACCTCTGTTACCAAAGACCATGGCTTGTACATTGACAGCAGTCCCCCATTCAGCAGGGATATTATTCAAACGGCGATAGGTTTTCGCACGCGCATTCATCCAGCTGGTGAAGACAGCGCCGACAGCGCCCCATAATTGCTCATGCGGGTCTTGTGGGAAAGCGATGCCTAATTCATCTTGGACAATCTGTTTATATTCATCAACAAGGCCTCGTAGCTGGGCACCGTTCAGCGCCGTATCTTCGATGATACCAAGGCTGATTTTCAAATCTTCCAGACAATCTTCAAACAGACCGTGGTCGACATCCATCACAACATCAGCATACATCTGGATAAAGCGACGGTAGCTATCATAGGCGAAACGATCATCGCCAGTCATGGCGGCTAAGCCTTCGGCTGTTTCATCATTTAGGCCTAGATTCAGCACAGTGTCCATCATACCAGGCATTGAGGCACGCGCCCCTGAACGCACGGATAATAACAGCGGATTTGACGGGTCAGCGAAGGTTGTACCTGTCTCTTCTTCGATGACCTGCAGCGCGGCCTTCACCTCGCCAGCTAGCGCCTCAGGATAGGTGCGGTCATGGTCGTAATAATAATTACAAACTGCCGTGGTGATGGTAAAGCCAGGAGGCACTGGTAAGCCAATCGTCGCCATTTCAGCGAGATTTGCGCCTTTGCCGCCGAGGAGGTTGCGCATAGACGCATCCCCATCACATTTATTGACACCAAAAGAGTACACCCATTGTTGAAGTGCGTTGCTTGCCGCTTGCATGTTCTTCAATCCTTTGCTTTGTGTAGAACGATTAACGGAGACCCCAATCTCTAATTACTCACTCTTATTTTTCAATTTTTGAAAAATCTGCAAATTCTGTTGTTACCTTTGTTACCTGATTGACGAGCGCCAAGCGGTTCCCCCGCACTGTCGCATCTTCTGCATTCACAATAATCTCTTCAAAGAAGCGATTAATCACTGGCGCCAAACCACTCAAAGCTGTCAGCCTTTCATCAATATCAGCACCTGTTTCAAGATGATTATCAGGCAGCGCGGCAAGCGCCTCGCCTAGCGCGATTTCCGCCGGCTCTTGGCATAAAGTGGCATCAAAGCTGTCTGGATAGCTTGTGTTTTTCTTGGCTTCCGCTGCCAGAATATTCGCTGCCCGCTTATAGCCTGAGATCAATTTTTCGCCAGCCTCTGTCTGCAGTGCGGCCTCTAATTTATGGGCCTTATCCATCAGTAATTTTGGATCTGCCACAGATTGCGCGGTTAAAGCAGCGGCGATGACATCATGAGATAGGCCCGTATCGCGCAGCATGACACGCAAGCGATCTTGGATAAAGGAGGTGACATCACCATCTAGCGCGGCAAACCCATATAAGGTCGCTGCTTGCTGTAATAGCTCTTCCAATGGGAGGCGCAAATTCGCTTCATCAATCATCCGCAAGATAGCAAGGGCTGCGCGGCGCAAGGCAAAGGGGTCTTTTGACCCTGTCGGCTTGGCGCCAATGCCGAAAAAGCCAACCAGCGTATCTATTTTATCTGCTAATGAGACAACGAGCCCTTCGGGTGTTGCTGGCAGCCTATCAGACGGGCCGGCTGGGCGATAATGGTCTGAAATCGCGGCAACAATGTCAGCTTCATAGCCATGATGAGCCGCGTAATAACCGCCCATAATCCCTTGTAATTCTGGGAATTCGCCAACCATACCTGTGACCAAATCAGCCTTTGCCAATGTGGCGGCTTGCTGGGCTTTGCCCGCATCAGCGCCAGGCACATGCGAGGCGATCGCCGCACTCAACGCTGTCATACGCGTGACTTTATCACCGACTGAGCCAAGCCCTTCATAGAAGGTCACCTGCGCCAGCGATGGAAGATAGTCATTCAGATCAGTGCCCTTATCCTGATCCCAGAAAAAGGCCGCATCAGCCAATCGTGCCCGCAAGACGCGCTCATTCCCATGCGTAATGAGGGCATCATTCGTGGCATCAGATTTACGATTTGCCACTGTGACAAAATAAGGGGCGATTTGGCCTGCCTTATCGCCAGAGGCATAACGTGTCGCAAAATATTTCTGATGAACGCGCATCGAGGTGATAAGTACCTCTTCCGGCAAAGCCATAAAGCTGTCATCAATTGATCCCAAGATCGCATTGGGCCATTCAACAAGACCTGTGACCTCTGCCAGCAAGCCATCATCAGGGATGAGCTCTAGACCAGCGGCGGCTGTTTTGGCCTGCGCATCAGCAAGGATGGTCTGTGATTTCACATCAGCCTCTGTCATCACAAAGGCAGCTTGCATCTTATCCTGCCAATCTGTCACTGAGGTGATGGGAAAGCCCTCTTTGGCATAGAAAGGGTGGCCATAGGCGGTGGTATCAAAACTGATTGCCATCTCGCCCCCTAAATCCAATTCACCCGGGACTAAGGCGCCATCAAGCAGGAGGTTGATGCCATGGAGTGGGCGCACCCAGCTGAGGCGTGATGTGCCCCATCTCTGGCTTTTGGGCCATGGGAAGTTGGCGAGCATCTCAGTGACAATGTTCGGTAAAATATCTGCGACAGCGGCGCCTTTTTGCGTTTGCCGTGCGAAATAGAAGGTACCTTTCGCAGAGTCTTCAGTGACCAATTGGTCGCGAGATAGGCCAACAGATTTACAAAATCCCTCAATGGCTTTATCAGGCGCATCTGTGCGCGGGCCTCTTTTCTCAATCTCCAAATCAGGTTGGCGGTCAAGAATATGGTCAAGCGAGATAGCGAGATGGCGTGGACCATAAAAGGTCTTGGCGCCAGACGGGGCGAGCCCAGCCTCTGTCAGCGCTCCGACAAATAATCGTTCTAAGTCTGCGGCTGCATTTTTCTGCATCCGTGCTGGAATTTCTTCACAAATCAGATTGAGGAATAACTCAGCCATTATGCGTCTCCCTCAGCTTTGGCCTGACCAATCCAGGCTTCGCAACATCCTTTTGCCAAGGCTCTGACACGACCAATATAGCTTTGGCGTTCAGTGACAGAGATAACGCCTCTGGCATCGAGTAGGTTAAAGAGATGGCTGGCCTTCATACATTGGTCGTAGGCAGGCAGCGCAAGCGGTGTCTCTAGCGCAAGCAATTTCCCGCATTCTGCCTCCGCATCTTTGAAATGCTGGAAGAGGGCATCTGTCTCGGCATGTTCAAAATTCCACGTCGAGAATTCAACTTCGGCACGATGGAAAATATCACCATAGCATTTGCCGCCCTTCTCCTTAGGCACGCCATCCCAATCAAGGTCATAGACATTTTCAATCCCTTGAATGAACATCGCCATCCGCTCCAGCCCGTAGGTGAGCTCTAGCGGGACAGGATTACATTCAATGCCGCCCACCTGTTGGAAATAGGTGAATTGTGAGACTTCCATGCCATCACACCACACTTCCCAGCCAAGGCCCCATGCGCCCAAGGTCGGAGATTCCCAGTCATCTTCGACAAAGCGGATATCATGCGCATGCACATCAAGGCCAATCGCTTCGAGCGAGCCGAGATAAAGCTCTTGGGCGTTTGCCGGTGACGGCTTCATGATGGTTTGGAACTGGTAATAATGCTGGAGACGATTTGGATTATCGCCATAGCGGCCATCTGTCGGACGACGCGATGGCTGCACATAGGCGGCATTCCAGTGAAAATCTGGCCCCAAGGCACGCAAGGTTGTCGCAGGGTGAAAGGTCCCCGCGCCGACTTCCATGTCATAGGGCTGCAAAATCACGCAGCCTTGTTCGGCCCAGTAGCTTTGCAAATTCAAGATAATTGATTGAAAATCAGTACGCGGTCCCATAGCCATTTTCTCGCTTTGACTGCTGGTCATAAGATGGCGCTAACCTAGCCGATCACGCCTTGTAAAACAAGGCTGAGAGATGGTCTATTCGCAACTATGTTCGGCTTCATTCGCAGCCTGATACCATTTGCCACAGCGCGGGCATTCAATCATATCTACTGAAGAGCCTGCGGCGCCATCAGATGCGCCTGATTGATCATGACCTGATGATTGTGATTCTCTGATTTTCTTTTGTGTTTCCAGAAAGCGGAAGACTTGCCAGACGACAAATAAAATGACGGCTAGGCCCAAAATTTTTCCCAAAGATAACATCACCATTCCTCCTGATTCATGGGGGCTCTCTTATGTGGATACCCTAAAGACCGAGGCGCGACCACCATAATCTATCTGTGGCGGCATCAATCATTGCCTCAGCTGAGAGTTGTGACTGAGATGTGAGGGCGCCAAAGGGGCCAAATTTCCGCTTAGCTGCGATCTGCACAAATTTGACATCATCGCCGAATTTTTGAGACATGACCTGATAAAGCACACCAATATGATCGACCAAGCCATAGGTGAGCGCCTGTGTGCCTGACCAAAAGGCGCCAGAAAATAGGATATCATCTGTTTCTTTTAAGCGGCCCCCACGACGGGCTTTCACATAGTTTTTAAACTCATCATGCAAGGCACTTTGTAATGATTTCAGATGCGCGATATCCGCTTCTTTTTCGGGCTGGAACGGGTCAAGCATCGCCTTGGATGTACCAGCAGTATAAACACGGCGTTCAATACCAAGCTTGGCGAGCAAATCCGGGAAACCAAACCCCGCAGAGACAACACCAATCGAGCCAATAATGGAAGCCGGGGAGGCATAGATTTCATCAGCGGCACAGGCTAGCCAATAGCCCCCTGAGGCCGCGGCATCTTCGCAAAAGGCAATGACAGGAATATGTTTTTTATCGGCCAATTGACGGATACGGTCAGCAATAAGCTGCGATTGCACCGGCGAGCCGCCAGGCGAATTAATGAGCAATGCCACCGCTTTCACATCTGGCAGAGAAAAGGCCTTTTTCAATTGCGCATCCACCGCTTCGAGCGAGAGAGAGCGGCGCACGCCCCCTGTGCCAGCGGCAATCACCCCTTGTAAGCGCAACACAGCAACCGTTGGTTTTTGCGATTGCCAAAAAAATAGCTTCGAGATCAAACGACGCATCAGATACCTCTTATCCTCTATCTTGTGATGATGGCGCAGATGGTGCGGCCTGTGGTGTTTTCCTAATATAATCAGCCAATAGCCCTTGTACAGACTCGCCTTTTAAAATCTGGCTGACCGCTTGTGTCGTTGCGCCATCAGGATGATGCAACACCACCCCATCAAGCAAGGAGACAGGAGAGGCCACCTGTTTGCGGGCACTCACAATCACGCGAATGGCTGGGCTGGATTTATAGGGATAAATCGGCAAAATCGCGATATCACCTGCCTGATGAGCGGCCAAGGTGACGATGATATCATCAAGCTTATCAGCGCGCGAGATGAGGGTGAGCCGGCCTTTGGGTTTCAGCAAAGTGAGCGCTGTTGTGACCCAATCAGCTAGCGCAGCCCCCTCGCCTTGATGTGCGAGCGCGCGGCGGCCATGGCGGGCGCGGGTGCTATGCGGATCATGAAAGGGCGGATTGGTAAAGACTTGATCAAAGCTGTTATGAAGCAGGGTTGGTAGCGCAAAAATATCAGCCTCGCTGACACGCACGGCCCCGTCAAACCCCTGCGCGCTCAGATTATGGCGCAGCAGCTTAGCCGAAAGCGGGTCTTTCTCAATCGCCGTGATGTGGCAATCCGGCAAACGATGCAAGGCGGTGATTGTGGCGGCGCCGACCCCTGCCCCTAATTCAGCGAGGCGGCTACCATTTGCGAGCTCAAGCGCACTGCCTAGCAAGATGGCATCAGTGCCAAAGCGATAGCCCTGACGCGGCTGCCATAAATGATAGCTTTGATTTAAAATCCCATCATAGCTGAGCTCATCCGGGCAATCAGGACGCGCATCATCATTCATCATAATATTCTTCAACTTCCTGCAAACGGCGAATGGCGATGGCTTCGTAATCATCCGGCACCATCAAGCGCCGCGGAAAAGCACCAATGCCAGCCTCAAGAGCCGATATATGATGGTCAAACACAAAAAACGGAATATCAAAATCAGTGAGGACTGATTGCAGATAAGTAAGCCGCGCCAGATTTGTTGTTTTCACCACACATTTCATGATGGCTATTATTGTCGAAAAACACAGCAACGCCAAGTCCATTTCCACTGAAACCCACATCGGCTTCAGGTTGATTTTTGTTGTCATTGCGGGCGGTAATGCCTATGAAAGCGTAAGAGATTTACGCCATTACCATGAGCAGCTTACCTATGGCACAGCCCAGCATTTCGACATTAACCTCTTTGCTAGCCGATGATGTGACCCTCGTGAATGAGGTGATCATGGCACGCATGGCCTCTGATGTGCCGATGATTCCTGAATTGGCCAGCCATCTCATTGCCGCTGGCGGCAAGCGCATGCGCCCGATGCTCACCCTCGCTGGTGCGCGCGCTGCCACAGGAAGCACAGCGGCAGCTGATAGCCGCGCTTTATTATTAGCGGCTGCGGTGGAGTTTATCCATAATGCCACATTGCTGCATGATGATGTGATTGATGAATCAGACAAAAGACGCGGCCGTGATACCGCCAATGCGCTCTGGGGCAATGAGGCCTCGGTGTTGGTTGGTGATTTTCTGTTTGCCCGCTCCTTTGAATTGATGGTGGAAACAGATGATATTGCCGTGCTTGGTATGTTGTCATCTGCCTCTGCCCGCATCACCGAAGGGGAAGTCAAACAAATGACGATGGCCGGTCGTCCCGATAGCCCGATGCAAGATTATCTGGATGTCATCACAGGCAAGACAGCGATTTTATTTGCGGCTGCGGCGGCCTCTGGCGCGAAGGTGATGGGCGGATCAGAGGCGCTTATCCAAGGGTTGCATCGCTATGGGCTGTCGCTTGGGATGGCGTTTCAGATTGTTGATGATGCGCTTGATTACCGCTCTGATCTAGCGAGCATGGGCAAAAATGCTGGCGATGATTTTAATGATGGCAAGATTACCATGCCTGTGATTTTGGCCTGGCAAGATGGTGATGAGGCGGAACGTGCCTTTTGGCAACGCACCATTGGGATGGGCGCGATCCAAGAGGGTGATTTTGACGAGGCGGTTGACTACCTCACGAAGCATCAGGCGATTGAACGCGCCCTCGCCGAAGCCAAATCCTATGCCGAGCAAGCGATTGCTGCGCTGGATGTCGTCCCAGAAGAGGCGTTGCGTGAAGCATTGGCAGATGCCGCGCTTTATACCGTTGCCCGCACATTATAACCCCCTAGTGCTGCGCCGCGCGTTTGCGACGCTTTCGATGTTGTGGGGAGGAGCGTTGCGCCATTGTATAATAGGAAATATCCTAT
>WTJA01000027.1:27928-33418 GCA_011524995.1 Alphaproteobacteria bacterium
CTTTCGATGTTGTGGGGAGGAGCGTTGCGCCATTGTATAATAGGAAATATCCTATTTTGTGCCATTTGTCAAGTGAAAAATGACTCATCGCGCCTTTCTCACTTTGGCCCGTGCCTGCAAACGGCCTGCTAAATCAGCCAAAGCCATGAGGTGGAGCCGTGTGATATGGGTGCGTGATTTGCCAAAGCGGGCCATTAAGGCCTGCCAGGGCAAATGGGCCGCACGTGCGATTAATAATTGGCGCTGAAAGGGGGTGAGGTCATAGAGCGCATCAAGCAGACGCTCGCAATCAGAAATCGCCTCTGGGCTAGGACGAGGCCGTGTCACAGCACGGTTGAGAATCGCCCCTTTTTTGGCGCTACGCTTCATGTCTGGCCAATGTGATAAAAAGGCTTGCGGGCGTGTATGCGAAGTGTCTGGCAGGGCGGATAATGTCTCAAAACAGCTCGTTAAGCGGGCTTTGAGCGCGGTGCGTTCGCCCGCAGATAAAGGGGGATATGACATGATGGTGCCTTTCATTTACGTAACAGGGACCCTCTTATTTCGTCACCCACGCCTGTCACACACCACCAATGAAAAAGAGAGTTGATTTTTAAATATAGGATTTTTACTATGATAGAGCAAGCTATCCTTTTGGATAGGTAGGAGGATTGGCGCCTGCTTCCTAGGATGAGGTATCATACCGGCAAAAATGCATCACGAGCGGCATCAGATAAAGGCAAGAGGATGAATGAGGCACAAGCCCCGCATAGCGCCAATAACAGGGCAGCAGCAGAGGAGGCATCAGGGCTAAGTCCTGAGCGGGCCACTTTGCTGGCGCTGACCAAACGTGGTGCGAGTGGTCATTCGCTGGCTTCTCTCTCGCGGGCATTGGGGCGTAATGCCGCCTATCTGCATCAATATGTAACAAGAGGATCGCCGCGGCTATTGCCTGAATCGGAACGCTATCAGCTGGCCGCCTTGCTCGGGATTGATGAAAGTGCGCTGCGGCCAGAGGATCAGCTTGTGGGACGTCCTGCGATGGCTGATATCATTGAGGTGCCTATCTTATCCTTGCGACCAGCGGCAGGCCATGCCAGCTTTGCCGATGGCACCGAAGATAGCACGCCCTTTGCCTTCCCCGCCTCTTTTGTCCGAAGCCTCGCCCCGCATGGGGTGCATCAGCTAGCTTTGCTTCATGTGCGCGGTCATTCAATGACGCCGATCTTAGCCGATGGGGATATGATTATGCTGGATCAGGGGGATGAGAGTGTGCGCAATCCTGTGCAGCATCCGCCGCATCCTGAGGGAATTTATGTGCTTGATGATGGGCTTGGTCTGGTGGTGAAACATCTATCTTTAGTGTCAGGGCCAGAGGGACCAAAATGGCGCATCATCTCAGCCAATGGGGACTATCCGTCTTATCGCGCAAGGCTTGATGAGGTGCGGCTCTTAGGGCGTGTGATCTGGATTTCGCGGCAGATTTAAGCGCGGCTGCCTGAGACAGGGCAGATGATTTATGCTATGGGTGAGGCACGCTGTCACGCACAAGGAATGATTATGAGACGCCACCCATCTGCCCGGCGCCGGGCCAAAGCCCCAAAACCAGCCGGCCAATTGCCGAAAAATGCGGCCCCAATCTCGCTGACCATCAGCCATATTGGGAGCCGTGGTGATGGCGTGGGCCAAGCCAGCTATACCCATAATTACGAAGAGGCGATGCATGCGGTCTTTGTGCCCTTCACCCTGCCTGGTGAGCAGGTGATTGTGCAGCCAAAGCGCCTCACCAAACAGGGGATTTTTGCCGAGCTGGTGGAATTAGAAACAGCAGCGCCAGAACGCCAAGATGGGCCATGCGCCGTCTATGGGCAATGTGGCGGCTGTCAGCTGGGCCATATGAGCCAAGATGCCTATGAAGACTGGCAGGTAGAGATGGTCCGCCATGTGATTGAGCGCGCTGGTGTGAGCGTCGGAGCGTGGCGCCCCCCTTATTTCAGCCAGCGCCAAACACGCCGCCGCGCCCGCCTCGCCTTTCGGGTAACAAGTAGCGCGGTCATTCTGGGCTTCAGAGAAAAAGATAGCCACCAGATTACCGCACCGACAGGATGTGTGATTTTGCATGATGATATCATGGCGCTCTTGCCAGGTTTGGAGGCGATGATCGGCCGCCTGCCTGCTGGCGCGCATGGTGAATGTGAGGTGACCGTGACGCCGCGCGGCTGTGATGTGACACTGACCCTTGCTGAAGAGGTCAAAGGTGATGTGGTTGCCGTGCTCAGTGAGGGGGCGGTTGGATTGCCCATCTTGCGGCTTCATATCGGGGTTGCTGGCGCGCCGCTGACATTGGCGCTCGCACATGAGCCGCCGGTCATCCCATGGGCGCTGCCGCATGATGATAGAAGGTCAATCAGCTTATCGATTCCGACCAATAGCTTTTTGCAAGCCGTGCCAGCGGCTGAGCAGGTGATGCAGCAAGATGTCTATGAGGCGGTGGGCGACAAGATGCGGATTGCTGATCTCTTTTGCGGGGTTGGCACCTTGAGTGCGCCGCTTTTATTCCGCCCCCATATGCCAGAGATGATAGCCGGCTATGATTTAGGCGCAGAAGCGGTTGATGCGTTCCAGCAAATTGCCGATAAGGCCGGATGTGGTGATAGGCTACAGACCAAAACGCGCAATTTATTTGAAGCCCCGTTGACGCGCGCGGAATGCGACCAATTTGATGCCGTGATTTTGGACCCGCCACGCGCCGGCGCCCAAGCGCAAGTGCAAATCCTGAGCGATAGCGCAGTGCCTGTGGTGGTGATGGCCTCCTGCAACCCGCATAGTTTTGCGAGAGACGCCGCCCACCTCATCGCCGGAGGGTATCGCTGTGACTGGGTGAGAGTGGTTGATCAATTCATCATGAGCCCGCATGTTGAGCTTGTGGCCCGCTTTGCCAAAGCAGCAGACTAAAGGCCGCAGCTGCGCTGAGCCCCAAGGGAGAGGATATGAAAAAACATAGCCTAACCATTCAAGGACATGTCACATCAATCAGCTTAGAAGATGTGTTTTGGGAAGCGTTGAAGGCCGAGGCCGCGGCGCAAAACCGGTCACTGGCTAGCCTTGTGGCTGAGATTGATATGGCGCGCACCACCGGCCTGTCATCAGCTATTCGGGTCTATCTGTTCGAAAAAGCCCAACACACAGAAGGGCTTGGCAGTGACAGCGAAGCTCGCTAGGCTGTCGCTATCGGCCTATGGGATGAGCCGTGATGATCATGCGTAAGATGAAGGTGACCAGATGATCAAGATTGCTGTGTTGCAAACCGGCCATAATAATCCAGCGCTGCCCTCACATTTGCGCAGCTATCCCCAAATGTTTGATGATTTACTCCTCTCGCAAGAGGGAAGCGCGCAGATTGAGCTGCATCATTTTGCCGTTGTCGATGGCGTGTTCCCTGACACAGTGACAGGATTTGATGGCTATCTGATTACGGGCTCACGCCATGGGGTCTATGACGATTTGCCTTTTATTGCGCCTTTGATGCAATTCATCAGAGATGCCTTTGCGCTTGGTATTCCGCAGGTGGGGATCTGTTTTGGTCATCAAGCGATTGCGCAAGCCTTGGGCGGGACAGTCATTAAATCACCAAAAGGCTGGGGTGTCGGCATTCGCACAGTCAATGTCGTGGAAACTCTAGACTGGATGGCAGGGTCATCGGATAGATTAGATCTATTATATGTGCATCAAGATCAGGTGATTGAATTACCAGAAGGTGCCACTAATTTAGCGGGTGATGAGTTTTGCCCTCATGCAGCGTTTGCGATGGGGGATAAAGTCTTTACCTTTCAGGGTCACCCTGAATTTGACAAGGATTATGTGCATGAGCTGCTGGCAATCAGAGGGCAAGATATGGGGCAAGAGGTGGCAGAGACCGCATCACGCAGCCTATCTTTGTCGCATGATGGCGCGCAGGTTGGGCAATGGCTTGTCTCTTTTTTCCTCACAAATTGCCGCCCCAAAGACGACTAATCTCGTCACTCCTCTCTGCGGGTCGGCTGTTTCCCTTAGACATGGATGGTAAGCAATGGCCCTGATTGTTGGACTAGACACTGGCGGCACTTTCACAGATGCGGCACTCGTTGATACAGAAAGCGGCACCTTACTTGCCAAGGCGAAATCGCTGACGACCCGTCATGATCTGACGATTGGTGTCGGTGGGGCAATGGCGGCCGTGCTCAGTGAATGGGGCGGAAACCCAGCGGATATCTCGCTCGTGTCCCTGTCAACTACCTTGGCGACAAATGCCGTGGTGGAAGGGGTGGGCGGCCGTGTTGGCCTCATCCTGATTGGTTTTGATGAAGGCGCGTTGGAGCGGGCCGACCTTGCCAAAGCGCTTGGCACGGATCCTGTTTGTTTTATCACAGGCGGGCATCGCAATGATGGCGCGCAGCAAGCCGCCCTTGATAGTGATAGTTTGCGGGCCCATGCCACCCATTTGCAATCTGATGTCTCTGCCTTTGCGGTGGCTGGTCACTTTGCCACGCGCAACCCTGATCATGAGCTTGCCGCCAAAGAAATATTGCGCGAGATGACAGGCTTGCCCGTCACCTGTTCGCATGAATTATCATCAAGCCTTGGCGGGCCGCGCCGTGCCTTGACAGCGATGCTAAATGCCAGATTGATCAATCTGTTAGAGCGTCTGGTGGCCGCGACTGAACAAAAGATGCAAGAGCTATCAATCGGGGGGGATTTGATGGTGGTCAAGGGTGATGGGTCACTCATCCATGCTGATTTTGCCCGCAACCGCCCTGTTGAGACCGTGTTATCAGGCCCGGCCGCGTCACAAGCGGGCGCCGCCTTCCTCGCAGGGGCGAAGACGGCCCTTGTCTCCGATATTGGGGGTACAACGACAGATATTGCCTATCTGCGCGATGGGGTGCCGGGCTTGAATGCTGATGGCGCCTATGTCGGGGGCTGGCGGACGATGGTTGAGGCAGCGGATATTCGCACCTCTGGCCTTGGGGGTGATTCAGAAGTGACGCCGCTGACAAGAGGTCTTGCCAAAGGTCTGCAATTAGGGCCGCGCCGTGCCATCCCGCTCTCTTTATTAGCGCGTGATTGGCCACAGGCGATTGGGCATCTTGAAACCCAATTAAATAATCCTGTGCCGCAAGCGACTGATGGCCGCTTTGTGATGCCGTTGATGCCTGATGGGATCCCAGAATGGTTGAGCAAGGCAGAACAGAAATTTGCCGCCGCCGCGCTCGCGGCTGGCCCGTCGCCTGTGGCAGATATTGCCACATCACAGGTGGCGCTTGGGGCGATTGACCGGCTGATTAGCCGCGGCCTCTTGGCCTTGTCTGCCTTTACGCCGACCGATGCAGCACATGTGCTTGGCACATTTACCGAATTTGAAGGCAAAGCAGCCCGTCTTGGCGCGCAATTATTAAGCCGCCAGAAAAATGGTATTGGGGATGTCGCTGCCCAAGATGAGGCAGAAATTGCGCAAGCAACCTTGGATAAATT
>WTJA01000027.1:33518-68744 GCA_011524995.1 Alphaproteobacteria bacterium
GAGCATGCGGATGTCGCAGGCGCGGTGGGGGCTGCAGCTGGCTCCGTGCGTCAGCGTGTGATGATCACCGTCACCCAGCCAAGTGAAGGCCGCTTCCGCGTGCATTTGCCAGAGGGGCCGAAGGATGTGAACCTGCAGGATGAAGCCTTGCAAATCGCAAGAGAGGCGGCCGATGCCATCGCGCGCAAACGAGCCGAGGCAGCCGGGGCAGAGGAGATTAGCCTCACCCAGCATGAAACCATCAAGGAAGTGGATCTCGGCGATGGTAATATGATGTTCATCGAAGCCCAGATCCAGAGCCAAGCCGCGGGTATGCCGTCCGCGTAAGGACAGCCCGTTGGGTGATAATGCAGATAACAAAAAGGGGCTGCGGCCCCTTTTTTAATTTAAGATAGTAACAGGGCGGTGAGGAGACCGGCTGCCATCGCGCCGCCGACAATATCATAGCCATGATCAATCACCATCAAACGCAGATTCCGCGCCTCGTAAAAATGAGAGCGCACGGCCGACAGCAAGCCAAAGGCAAGCGCAATCATCGCGCCAATGATCATGCTATAGATGACCGATTGCACTTTGAGATGAGTGACAACCATCGCCATCACAAAGACCTGGGCAAGACAAACAAGATAAGAGACACTCATCGCGGCGAGCATATTATGGCCGTCTTTCAGATCAGCTGGCGTCTTATTGATGGTTTTCATCCAGAGATTGCCAAATAGAACAGGGCTATACCAAAGCGCCCCTAAGATAAAATACAGCGCGGCTGTGCCGCCCAAGATTACCGCATCTGTTGCTGAGACCATGTCTTTTCCCCCTATTTGATCACGGCCTTATTGTAACGGGCGCGCCCGCTTCACGCAAATGTGAAAGCCGCATCATGATTTGCCCTTTTTTTGGCCATAGTTTCCCCGTTAGAGTAATGACGAAGGCCGTCATCATGCTAGGTAATAGATATGGTAGGGTCAAACGCCCTGATAGGAGAGAGAGGATAGCGCAATGTTACTCAAACGCACCCCCAGCTGGCATATGAAAGAGTCATTGGCCACAGATGAACATATTTATCATAATCGCCGCCAGTTTCTGAAAGCCGCTGGCCTGAGCGGTGTGGGATTAATGGCTGCCTCCACAGGCTTATCATCACTGGCAGAGGCCGCGCCTATCACAGGCTTTCCGGCGATGCGCAATCAAGCCTATCAGCTCGATCGTGATATCACCCCTGAAGATGAGGCGACAACCTATACCAATTTTTATGAATTTGGCTCGAATAAGAATATTTGGCGCAAAGCGCAAAAACTCGTCACCGACCCGTGGATGGTGACGATTGATGGGCTCTGTCAAAACCCGATGGAACTTGATGCGGCGGACCTGATTAAAAAGACAGGCCCGATGGAAGAGCGTCTATATCGTCATCGCTGTGTGGAAGCGTGGGCTATGGCTGTGCCATGGACAGGTGTGCCGCTGGCAAAATTAGTGGCGTTGGCCGACCCGAAACCAGAGGCACGCTATCTGGTGATGGAAACCTTCCTTGACCCGAAAGTCGCACCAGGGCAAAGCCAATCATGGTTCCCATGGCCCTATGTGGAAGCGCTGCGGCTAGATGAAGCCACGCATGAGCTGGCCTTCCTCGCAACAGGGCTTTATGGCAAGGAAATGCCCAAGCAAAATGGCGCGCCTATCCGTTTGGTTGTGCCGTGGAAATATGGGTTTAAATCAATCAAATCTATCACACGCTTTTCCTTTGCCGCCGAAGCGCCATTGAGCTTCTGGCAAGAATCAAACGGCAATGAATATGGCTTTTTTGCCAATGTAAACCCTGAGGTGCCGCATCGCAGATGGTCACAAGCCACCGAGCGGCTGCTTGGGACGAATGAGCGTGTGCCAACCCAGCTTTATAATGGCTATGGTGATTTGGTGGCAGGGCTCTATCAGAATGATAATCCCAAAGAGCTTTTCTTCTAGGGCATCAATATTATGAGAGGCAGGGAAATCCTTGCCTCCGCCACTTTTCTGTACGCCCTTAGCGTCCTAAGAGGGCCATGACCTGATGCGCGATATCATTGGTTTGATCCAATTTACGCGGCGCACTGGTAAAAGGCGTGCCGAAAGGCTTGCTATAGCCGCCCTCTTGCATCTGGCGATGAAAGAGCGCGAGCCGTCCCTCTTCTGGTTGTAGCTCATAGCTATAGAGGGGATGGCCTGTCATCGCGGCTTCTGACATCATATTCACCGAATCAGAGGTGACCACCATCTCTGTCGCAAGGCCTAATAAGCCTGGATAGGGATTGCCGTCATCTTGGCCCGTCCATAAGCGATGCGGAATAGATTGCAAGGCGTCAGCCAAAATACGCGCGCCTTCTTTGGAGGTGCGGCGTGAGGTGGCCACGACCAAAAACCGGCCTTGTGACGTGGCATAAGAGACAAGATCAGCGGCAAATTTTTCATAATCTTGGCGGCGCGGGCGATAGCGTCGATTGGTACCACCTACCATCACCCCTGTGATAGGTGTGGCAATGGTGCCAAGCCTGTCTGAGAGAATTTGCGCTTCTTGGGCTATGACATCAGGTGTGAGGCGATTGAGCGCCCCAAGCGAGGGAATGACATGCGCATGACCGGCTGAGGCAAGCGCATCATGACGCGGGACAACCATCGCATCAAAATAGCGGGGATTGATATGGGGATCTTGAATATGGACCAATTTGGTCCGCCCCCGATTGAGCCGTTTAATGGCAAGCGCCGCCCCAGCCATGCGTTTGCCACAGGCAATGACAAGATCTGGCCAAGGCGGGCCTAATTTACGGTCACTGCGGCGCGGGCTAATCGGCATAAAGGGCACCGCGCCCAATTGCGGAAAGAGACGATAGATCGGGCTGGGATAAATTTGCACCTGTTTGAAGGGAATACCCATCGCTTGCACCAACGCCAGCGATTGCGAGACCATGCCTGCGGTCCCATCTGAAATCACCCAAGTCTTCATGGCTTCTTTTAATAGGGCCTCTTCTTGGGCCAATTCGTCCATGATAGATGCAGAAGATGGGGCGTGCGACATAACAGAGACCTCGGGCTTTTGGTATTATTTGAAAAAAATGACGCGATGAAATCGATAGTATTTTGAAAATTATCTTAAAAATTGTAATATTATTACCAAGACAAGCTAAGAATACTCTACCATGTAATCCCTCTTGGGCGCAAAAACTATAGGTTCGAACGACGATGACAAAGAAAATCAAACTGGATGCGGTTGATAAGCAGATTTTGTCTGATCTGCAAGAGAATGGCCGGATTACAAATGTTGAGCTTGCCCAAAATGCTGGTATTTCAGCGCCGCCTTGTTTGCGCCGCATGCGCACCTTGGAAACCGAAGGTGTGATTAAGGGCTATCATGCGGATGTCGATGCCGAAGCGCTCGGCTATAGCGTGACAATTTTTGCCTTTGTTGGGCTGACATCGCAGGCGGAAGCTGATTTGCGCGAGTTTGAAGAGATGGTTGGCAGCTGGGAGACGGTGCGCGAATGCCATATGTTGATGGGAGAAACTGATTTTCTGTTGAAAATCGTGGCCAAAGATTGGGATGATTTCCAGGTCTTCCTCACCAGTAAATTAACACCTGCGCCAAATGTGAGCCATGTGAAAACCGCGCTTGCCATTCGCAGCCATAAGGATTTGCCAGGTGTGCCAATCGCGCTTGATGAGGGATAAACCATCCCCCAAACAACAAAAAGGCGGCTAGGAGCCGCCATTTTTTTTATGTGAAGGGCCGGTTTGTTAGGCGCCAATAATCTCAATCGAGAGGATTTCATAAGGATGCGGGCCACGCGGGGTTTGCACCTCAGCGCTGTCACCGACCTTTTTGCCGATCAAAGCCTTGGCAATCGGAGACGAGGTTGAAATCCGCCCTAATTCGATATCTGCCTCATACGGGCCGACAATATGATAGGTTGATTCTTCATCTGTCTCTTCATCGGCGACAACAACCTGGGCGCCAAATGTCACTGTCTCGCCTGTTAATTTGGCCAGATCAATCACCTCAGCGCGGCTTGTCACATCTTCGAGCTCTTTGATACGGCCCTCGATGAAAGATTGACGTTCACGCGCCGCATGATATTCCGCATTTTCAGACAAATCGCCATGCTCTCTTGCCTCAGCGATGGCACGAATCACGGCCTGCCGCTCTGCATTTTTGAGATGGTTCAATTCAGCCTTTAATGTTTCAAGCCCTTGCGGGGTAAATGGAATCTTTTCCATAGCAACACTCACCTTGCTTGTTCTGAGCCTATGAGCCTGTCATAATTAACTGTTTTTGTCATTATGAATCAGCACATAGGCTCGGTATTTTGCTTAGGATGCGGGGAGAAAATCCTGCAGTGATTTCACTTCTAATGTCGCATTTTGCATCGCTTTGATAGCCGCGACGGCGGCCCGGCTTCCGGCTACGGTGGTGTAGTATGGAATTTTGTTGGTCAAAGCGGTTTGACGAAGTGAGAGGCTATCTCTGATTGAGGCGGCGCCATGCGCGGTGTTAAAGACAAGGTCAATCTCACCAGAGAGCATCGCATCAACGGCGTGAGGCCGGCCTTCCATCACCTTATTGATTTTCGTCGCTGGTACATTAGCAGCCGCAAGAGCCGCATGTGTCCCGCCGGTAGCGACAATGGTGAAGCCCAGAGAGACAAGCTCTGCACAAATCGGCACATAGGCCGCTTTATCCGCATCTTTGATAGAGATAAAGACGGTGCCTTTCAGTGGCAGATGCGTGCCTGCCCCCATTTGTGATTTGGCAAAGGCGCGACCGAAATCTTTATCGATCCCCATGACCTCGCCTGTTGATTTCATCTCTGGGCCAAGGAACACATCAACGCCTGGGAAACGTTCAAACGGGAAGACCGCTTCTTTGACCGCGATATGGTCAAGTGGCTTATCTTCGAGCGCAAAGCTGCTCAGCTTTTCGCCAGCCATAATCCGTGAGGCAATTTTGGCCACTGGCACGCCTGTGGCTTTGGCCACAAATGGCACCGTCCGAGAACCGCGCGGGTTCACTTCCAGAAGATAAACCTCTTCATCTTTGACTGCGAATTGGACATTCATCAAACCGATAACATTCAAAGCGCGGGCTAGGGAATCGGTTTGGGCTCTGATGGTTGCGAGTACCGCATCTGATAGATTTTGCGGCGGCAATGAACAGGCTGAGTCACCGGAATGGATACCAGCTTCTTCAATATGTTCCATGATACCAGCGATAAAGACATCCGTGCCATCACATAAGGCATCGACATCCACCTCAACCGCATTATCCAAGAAGCGGTCAATCAGCACAGGGTTGTCACCAGAGACAATCACCGCATCACGCATATAACGCTCTAACTCTTCGGTCTGATGTACCACTTCCATCGCGCGGCCACCCAGAACATATGACGGGCGGATGACGACAGGCAGGCCAATCTCATCCACAATAGCGCGTGCTTCAGGCGCCGATGTGGCGATGCCATTGGCTGGCTGTTTGAGGTCAAGCTTCATCAATAATTGCTGGAAGCGCTCTCTATCTTCGGCCAAATCAATCGCATCTGGGCTTGTGCCAAGGATAGGAATGCCAGCGGCTTCAATCGCAGCTGCAATTTTCAGCGGTGTCTGACCACCAAGCTGGACAATCACCCCTTTGACGGTGCCTGTTTCTTGCTCCTTGCGGATGATAGAAATCACAGTCTCAGCCGTCAGTGGCTCAAAATAAAGGCGATCTGAGGTATCATAGTCAGTTGAGACTGTTTCAGGGTTACAATTGACCATGATGGTCTCATAACCCGCCTCAGTCAGAGCATAAGCGGCATGCACACAGCAATAATCAAACTCAATGCCCTGACCGATGCGGTTTGGTCCCCCCCCGAGGATAACCACTTTCTCACGATCCGAGGTGCGCGCTTCACACATCGCCCCTGCGGTATTTTCAAATGAGGAATAAAGATAGGCGGTGGCTGATGAGAATTCAGCCGCGCAAGTGTCAATCCGCTTGAACACCGGTGTGATGTTATGCGCCAAGCGCGCCTCTGTCACAGCGGCTTCGGTCATGCCGGCTAGTTGGCCCAAACGCTCATCTGAGAAGCCAAGCGATTTCAGCTGGCGCAAGCCGTATTCTGATTGCGGCAAGCCATCTTCTTGCACGGCTTTTTCATGGGCAATGATATTGGCCATACGCTCTAAGAACCAGGTATCCCATTTGGTGATGGCATGCAGCTCATCAATTGATAGGCCGGCGCGCATCGCCTGTGCAATCCGCAAGATACGGTTCGGTGTTTGGCCGGAGAGCCAGCCGCGCATCGCATCCTCTGAAGAGGCGTCATCTGTGTCTGGCAGGTCGATTTCATTCAAGCCACATAAGCCTGTTTCCATCGAACGCAGGGCTTTTTGCAATGATTCTTCAAATGAGCGGCCGACTGACATCGCCTCACCCACTGATTTCATGGAAGTCGATAGCTCCGCCACGGCACCAGAGAATTTTTCAAAGGTAAAGCGCGGGATTTTAGTCACAACATAGTCAATGGTTGGCTCAAAGCTGGCTGGTGTGACTTTGGTGATGTCATTATCAAGCTCATCAAGCGTGTAGCCAATGGCGAGCTTTGCCGCGACTTTTGCAATCGGGAAGCCTGTTGCCTTTGAGGCCAACGCAGAAGAGCGAGACACGCGTGGGTTCATTTCAATCACAATCACGCGGCCATCATCTGGGCTGACAGCGAACTGGACGTTTGAGCCGCCTGTATCAACGCCAATCTCGCGCAACACCGCCAAAGAGGCATCACGCAACACCTGATATTCTTTGTCAGTCAATGTGAGAGCAGGCGCGACCGTGATAGAGTCACCGGTGTGAACGCCCATCGGATCAACATTCTCAATCGAGCAGACAATGATGCAATTATCAGCCTTGTCACGCACGACTTCCATCTCAAATTCTTTCCAGCCAAGCAAAGATTCTTCGATGAGGATTTCGGTCACAGGCGAGAGGCGCAGACCATCTTGTACAATTTTTTCAAACTCAGCGCGGTTATAAGCAACACCGCCCCCTTCGCCGCCAAGGGTAAAGGAAGGACGAATAATCGCAGGCAGCCCGACCACATCGAGGGCCGCAATCGCATCATCAAAATTATTCACAGTGCGAGAGCGGGCTGATTCCAACCCGATTTTATCCATCGCATCACGGAATAATTTTCTGTCTTCGGCTTTTTCAATCGAAGCCGGACGCGCGCCAATCAGCTCAACATCATATTTTTCAAGCACGCCTCTTTCATGCAAGGCCAAGGCTGTGTTCAAAGCAGTCTGACCACCCATCGTTGGCAACAGCGCATCAGGGCGCTCTTTGGCAATGATTTTTTCCACCATATCAGGGGTAATCGGCTCCACATAAGTGGCATCTGCCATCACCGGGTCAGTCATAATGGTCGCTGGGTTGGAATTGACCAGAATCACACGGTAGCCTTCTTCTTTGAGGGCTTTACAGGCTTGCGCGCCTGAATAGTCAAATTCACATGCCTGGCCAATGATGATAGGCCCTGCACCAATGATCATAATGGAAGATAAATCGTCTCTGCGTGGCATTTTCGGGCGTTCCCTTTTAACGTCGTTAGACTGTGTTCAAACTCTTGCTTATGATTGTGACAGCTTATTTCTGTGCTGCCATCATATCAGTGAATCGCGTGAATAGATGGCGTGAATCATGCGGGCCAGGTGATGATTCTGGGTGATATTGCACGCAGAACATCGGCTTTGTCTTATGACGCACCCCTTCGACAGACCCATCAAATAAGGAGCGATGCGTCACCTCTAAATGAGATGGCAAGCTGTCTTCATCCACCATAAAGCCGTGATTCTGGCTCGTGATTTCAATCTGGCCTGTGGTCAAATCTTTCACCGGATGGTTCGCGCCACGATGGCCCTTATCCATCTTCACTGTCTTGCCCCCTTGAGAGAGAACCAACAGCTGATGACCGATACAAATCCCAAAGACAGGAATGTCAGCCTCTACGATCTTGGCAATCTCAGCACCGGCATAGGCAGCCGTTGCCGCTGGATCGCCTGGGCCATTTGATAAAAAGACCCCATCAGGCTTATGGGCCATAATTTCATCAGCGCTCGCATTGGCTGGCAAGGTTGTGACCTGACAGCCCGCATCAATCAAACAGCGCAGAATGTTATGCTTAATCCCGAAATCAAGCGCCACCACATGATAGGCGCCCTCGGTTGTGGTAAAAGCTTGCGCGTCCAAATCATAGACACCTTGCTCCCAGCTAGCAGCAGCCTCTGCGGTGACTTCTTTGGCGAGATCCATGCCGTTTAGGCCTGGCCAGCTGCGGGCCATCTCTTGCAAGGCTGGAATATCAAATTGGCCGTCAGCGCGGTGGCAAATCACACCCTTTGGTGCGCCATTATCGCGGATATATTGTGTCAGCGCCCGTGTATCCACCCCTGAAATACCAGGGAGATTATGATGGTTAAGCCAGGCTTCGAGGCGGCTATGAGAGCGCCAGTTAGACGGGCTTGTGACGTCATTGCGGACAATCATACCAAGACAGGCTGGTGTGACAGTCTCGACATCAACATCATTGGTGCCAATATTACCGATATGAGGGAATGTGAAATTGATGATTTGCCCGGCATAGGACGGGTCTGTCATGATTTCCTGGTAGCCTGTCATAGAGGTGTTAAAGCAGACTTCGCCGACATTTGTGGTCTCTGCCCCAAATCCCGTGCCGGTAAAAACTTGGCCATCCTCAAGAACAAGAATGGCCGTTGGCTGAAACGATATTACTGCTTTTTCGACAGGTTTATTGTGAAGAAGGTTGCTCTGTGCCATGCGTGCCAAAACCTCGACGTCAAAAAATCTACAAATACGGTCATTTTTCGCAGTCTACCCAGCGCTTTTCCAAGCACTTTGGGGAGGAGTGGGCAAAATCTGCGCAAAATTGCCATTTGATACAGTGAAAGCAGGGTAAAGGTCAAGGGCTGGCAGCCCCCAAAATACGATATTTTTCTTGTCTGGTGAAAATTCCTGCTATAAAAGGCCCCTCCGGTCTGATGGCGGCCAATGCCTCATCAGTCCCCCACGGAACAAACTCAAGGAGGCTATGATGCGTGAGGCCATTAGCAAAGCGCAGAAAGACGCCCTGAAAGATAAAGATAAGACCGCGCTGGCAACAATCCGCTTGATTACAGCTGCGATCAAAGACCGTGATATTGCCGCTCGTAGCAAAGGCAATACTGACGGCATCTCAGATGATGAGATTCTCTCTTTATTACAGACGATGATTAAACAACGCACCGAATCGGCAAAATTATACACCGAAGGCAACCGCCTTGACCTTGCCGCCTCTGAACAAGAGGAAATTCGTGTCATCCAAAAATTCTTACCCACACAATTAAGTGACGAAGAAACAAAAGCAGCGATTGAAGACGCGATTACCGAATCAGGTGCGGCGTCTGTTCGTGATATGGGCAAGGTGATGGGCATCATGAAGGTCAAATATGCTGGCCAGATTGATTTTGGCGCGGCAAGCGGCCTTGTCAAAGCGCGGTTGATGCAAGCGGAATAATCAGCCGCTTAATCAATCCATTATAATAAGTGATGATAGCGCAAAGAGGGGGTCACCCCTCTTTGTCATTTGCAGATGGCAATGGGCTAGCAGTGGTGATCCGTAGGCTTGCTTGTTTTTCATCGCAGCTTTGCGCTAGGATGACAGCATCATAACAGGCACGCCAGGCGTGAGAGAAAAAGGGTAGAGCATGGCATTCACGCCTGATTTCATTGATGATGTGAGATCACGAATCACGCTATCGGCTGTGATTGGCAAACGTGTGAAATTAACGCGCAAAGGCCGTCGCCATTCTGGCCTTTGCCCCTTTCATAATGAAAAGACCCCCTCTTTTTCAGTCAATGATGATGAGGGCTATTATTATTGCTTTGGCTGTGGGGCGGGCGGTGATGCGATTTCCTATTTGCGGGAAAGTGAAGGGCTAGATTTCACCGAAGCTGTTAAAAGGCTAGCTGAGATGGCGGGGGTGCCAATCCCTGACCAGCGCCCGATTGACCCTGTGAAACAAAAGCGCCGGCAATCCGTGATGGAAGCGCTGGAAGCCGCCTCGCATTTTTATCGCCAGCAATTAGAGACAGATGCCGCAGGGGCGGCCCGTCGCTATCTGGCGCAGCGTGGCCTCTCGGCCGCGACATTGGCCGATTTTCAGATTGGCTATGCGCCGCGTCAAGGCTTGCGCGCGCATCTGTTGGCCCGCGGCTTTGATGAAGAGACATTGGTGACAGCGGGGCTTTGTGGCCGGTCTGATCGCGACAATAGCCTCTATGATTATTTCCGTGACCGCATCATCTATCCGATTTGCAACCGCCAGGGGGCTGTCATTGCCTTTGGGGCGCGGGCAATGGGTGATGCGATGCCGAAATATCTAAACTCGCCTGATGGGCCGACTTTTGCGAAAAAAGCGGTGCTTTATGGCTGGGGACAAGCGCGTGAGCGTGTGCGGCGGAACCTGCCATTATTGGTGGTAGAAGGCTATATGGATGTGATTGCGGTGAGCGCTGCCCATGCCGGCGCGGCCCTCGCCCCGCTTGGTACCGCTTTGACCGAACAGCAAATCGCGCTTGTTTGGAAATTACATGATGAGCCTGTGTTATGTTTTGACGGGGATAAGGCGGGGCAGCAAGCGGCCTTGCGTGCCATTGAACGGATCCTGCCGGTGCTTGAGCCTGGGAAATCTGTACGGATTGCCGTCATGCCAACGGGCAAAGACCCTGATGATATTCTAGCTGATGAGGGTGTTGAAGCCTTTAAAGCCATTATTGCGTCAGCCGCGAGCCTGACAGAGGCCTTATGGACGCAGATGGCCCAACAATATAATGTGGGCGATCCTGCCGGACGCACCGCCTTTTTCCAGCAGCTCCGTGATTTGGTGAAAACCATCAGCCATACCCAAACGCGCCAATCCTATGGGGATGAGATTGAATATCGCATTGCCGGCTTGCGCGCCCAATTACGCAGCGGGGGGGCGAGTGCTGGCAGAGAGCCGATGATGCGGCCTGCACGGCGTCCGCAAACGGGGGCACGGATGCGGCTGGTGGCGATGTTGGCACTGCTGACTGCCCATCCTAGCCGAATCGCAGACCATTATGAAGAGCTCTCTTTGGCCGATTTTGCGCAATTAGGCGGCGATAAACGGCTCGAAGATGCAAAAAAAGAGATATTAGATGCGGTGATTCGCGATGCTGACCTTGACGGTGATGCCCTCAGGCACCATTTACAAGAGACAGGCCATAGCCAGATATTGTCTGAATGTTTCGGGAATGATATGGTGTCGCGTCTGGGAGCGCCGCCCCAATCGCTCGCCAATGAGAAAGTTGATCGCTTGATCGCTGATCTGATGGCGCGATTACCGAAGTAGGATACACGGTTTGGCCTCGCCCTCAGCATTGTGGGTAGATTTTTTGACAAGCGGGAGACCATAGATATATGGCACGTAAAGCAGCAACAACAGCAGCAGACACCCCTGAAACTAAAGGCGATGCGCCCGTCCTTGATACAAGCAGCTCAGCGATTAAAAAGCTGATCAAGCTTGGCAAGGAACGCGGCTATGTCACGCATGATGAGTTGAATGCTGCTCTGCCGCAAGATGAGTTATCATCAGAGCAAATTGAAGATGTGATGGCCGCCCTCTCAGAGATGGGCGTGAATGTTGTTGATTCAGCCGATGATGACAGCGCGTCTGATGATAGCAGCAATAGTGAAGGCGATAGCCCATCCGGGAATTTGTCTGATTCAGATGTATCGGGGTCTGATGATCCGGTGCGGATGTATTTGCGCGAAATGGGCACAGTTGAATTGCTGTCACGTGAAGGCGAGATTGCGATTGCCAAGCGTATTGAAGCGGGCCGCGAGATGATGATTGGCGGCCTGTATGAAAGCCCGCTGACGATCCGCGCTTTATTGCAATGGGCCAAACAAGTGGAAGAAGGCATCGTGCCGCTTCGTGATATCATTGATTTGGATACCACCTATACCAAGCTTAATGGCACACCGCTGGTTGATCAGAATGAGATTAACCTCGAAGGTGACGATGAGGCAGAGATGTCTGATCTCACTGATGAGGAAGATGAAGAGGCTGATGACGACGCTGAAGAGGACCAGGATGATGAAGCGGGTGACGGCGCAGAGGCCAGCAGCACAGATGATGATGACTATGATGATCTGAATATGTCGCTCGCGGCGATGGAAGAAGCCATCTATGATGATGTGTTTGCCAGCTTCAAAGAAGTTGATAGCGCCTTTGCCGCCTTTAACAAGTTACAGCAAGCCAAATTGAAATTGATGGCCGCTGACAAGCCTGTGGCCGCAGCTGATGAGCAGGCTTTATTGATGGCGCGCATCACCTTGGCCGAAAAGATGGAAGCGGTGCATTTGAATGCGGGCCGCTTGGAAGCTTTGTCAGAACAACTCTTTGAGCTCAATCGTCATGTCACAGCCTTAGAAGGGCAGATGCTGCGCTTTGCGACTGATTGCAAAGTGAACCGTGCGCAGTTCATCGAAGCCTGGACCGGGCGTGAAATTGTCAAAAATTGGCCAGGTGATAGCTACAGCACCGCTGCTTGGCGCAAAATGACTGACAAGCATAGCGAGGCGATTGCCCAAACGCAGGAAAAGATGAGCTTGATGATCGAAGATGTCGGTCTGTCTATCCCTGAGTTCAGAGAAGTTATCCAAACAGTTCAGCGTGGCCAGCGGGAAGCCGCACGCGCCAAGAAAGAAATGGTCGAAGCCAATCTGCGTTTGGTGATTTCAATCGCCAAGAAATATACCAATCGCGGGCTGCAATTCTTGGATCTCATCCAAGAAGGGAATATCGGTTTGATGAAAGCGGTTGATAAATTTGAATATCGCCGTGGGTATAAATTCTCAACCTATGCCACCTGGTGGATTAGACAGGCGATCACACGCTCAATTGCGGACCAGGCTCGTACCATCCGTATCCCAGTTCATATGATTGAGACGATCAATAAATTGATTCGTACCTCGCGTCATATGTTGCATGAAATTGGACGTGAGCCGACCCCTGAGGAATTGGCCGATAAGCTATCTATGCCGCTTGATAAGGTGCGCAAGGTCCTAAAAATCGCGAAAGAGCCGATTTCTCTGGAAACACCAATTGGTGATGAAGAAGATAGCCAGCTAGGTGATTTCATCGAAGATAAGAATGCCGTGCAGCCTTTGGATGCGGCCATTCAATCAAATCTACGTGAGACCACAACAAGAGTGCTAGCAAGCCTCACTCCGCGTGAAGAGAGAGTCTTGCGTATGCGCTTTGGCATTGGTATGAATACCGACCACACATTAGAAGAAGTTGGTCAGCAATTCTCTGTTACCAGAGAGCGTATCAGACAGATCGAAGCCAAAGCCCTGCGGAAACTCAAACATCCGTCACGGTCTCGGAAATTGCGGAGCTTCCTCGAACATTAAGCCATCTAACGGATAGCTGGTTTGATGGAGCGCTAAGGGCAAAGGGGCCTGTAGTTCAATTGGTTAGAACCCACGGCTCATAACCGTGTTGTTGCAGGTTCGAGTCCTGCCGGGCCCACCACCCTTCCCCCTCTTCTTATTGCGGCTCATTCGCTGGTAGTGATGTGCTAGCGGGATGCATTTCGCCAGTCACCGCTTGGTCTGGCGTCTCGTTAAAGCCGAAAATCACCCAGATTAACAGCAGCATCACAATCACTAAAAATGAGAGAAGCTGTGTTGAGCTTGGTGTTGGCCGTGCCTCTTTCGGTATCATTATACCCTCCTGACTTGGTAGCATTGCGAATTGCTAGCCTATCAGGCAAAGGTTAATTTTTCGTTAATGACAGCCGCAGACGTGCTATAAAAAAAGCCCCTACCCTATGTGATAGGGCAGAGGCTTTTGAAAGATTTATATCAGTGCGCGGCTAGCGATCGGCTTTGGTTAGCGCATCGGTCGCCCGCTTGATCCGCGCCATCGCATCTTCAAGCGCCGCGGTTGAGGTGGCATAGGAAATGCGGAAATGCGGTTCTAGACCAAAGGCCGCCCCTTGCACCGCAGCCACGCCGCCTTCTTCTAACAACCATGTCACAAAATCACCGTCTGAGCTGATGACCTGACCATCGGGACGTGTGGCGCCAATAACGCCAGAACAATTTGGATAGACATAAAAGGCGCCATCAGGTGTCGGGCAATCAAGGCCATCAATCTCATTGAGAGCATTTACAACCAGCGACCGACGCTCAGCGAAATGAACAAGGTTACTTGCCATAAAATCAAGCGGGCCGTTCAGCGCCGCCACAGCGGCATATTGCGCGATTGAATTGGGGCTTGATGTGGATTGTGACTGGATCTTGGCCATGGCTTTAATCAAAGGCTGTGGCCCACAGGCATAGCCAATCCGCCAGCCGGTCATGCAATAGGCTTTTGATACCCCATTACAAGTCAAAGTGCGGGGCTGCAGGTCAGGCGCAACCTCCACCAAAGTGGAGAATTTAAAGCCGTCATAGACAAGATGTTCATACATATCATCACACATCACCATGACATGTTCATGACGACGTAGCACATCAGCCAAAGCAGCCAATTCAGCCGCGCTATAGCCGGCCCCTGTTGGATTTGACGGGCTGTTGAGAATCAACCATTTGGTTTTTGGCGTAATCGCGGCATCAAGTGCGGCAGGTGTGAGCTTAAAGCCGACCTCTTGCGGACATGACACAGGCACCGGCACACCTTCGGCCAATAACACCATATCAGGATAGGATACCCAATAAGGGGCTGGGATGATCACTTCATCACCAGGGTTTACTGTCGCCATCAGCGCATTATACAGAACCTGCTTACCACCTGTGCCAACTGTGACCTCAGAGGTCTGTGTTGTGATGTTATTTTCACGCTTGAATTTATCAACAATCGCTTGTTTTAATTCAGGAATCCCATCAACAGCTGTATATTTGGTTTTGCCATCTGCCATGGCGCGGGCGGCAGCCTCTTTGACATGGTCAGGGGTATCGAAATCTGGTTCACCAGCGCCTAGGCCAATCACATCATGGCCGGCGGCTTTGAGCTCTGCCGCCTTGGTTGAGACAGCGATCGTTGGTGATGGTTTAATACGAGATAGTCTATCAGCTAGCATCGCTGATCTCCTCTGTCGGAATTATTTTGAAAAGTGGTGCAAAAATACGCCTCAATCTGCGCGCTGTCCAATAAAAAGCTGAAAAAGATTGCGCCTTGCTTATGGTCAAATGGCCGCAGGCGAACTAGATTTGCATCATGTCTATAGAAACACGCGATGAGCTTTTAGCTACTTTATTTGCCGAGAGAGATACCGGCCCTGCCGCCTATGAGCTGCAAACTAATTTTGCGCCCAATGGTGACCAGCCTGCTGCGATTGCTGAATTGCTATCTGGCGTGGCCGCAGAGGAGCGTGATCAGGTGCTGCTCGGTGTCACAGGGTCAGGTAAGACCTTTACCATAGCCCATGTGATTAATGAGACCAAGCGTCCGGCCCTTATCCTGGCGCCGAATAAGACATTGGCAGCCCAGCTTTATGGCGAGATGAAAAGCTTATTCCCGAATAATGCGGTTGAATATTTCGTCTCTTATTATGATTATTATCAGCCAGAAGCCTATGTGCCGCGCTCTGATACCTATATCGAAAAAGAATCATCCATTAATGAGCAGATTGACCGGATGCGGCACTCAGCCACGCGCGCCTTGCTGGAGCGTAAAGATGTGATCATTGTGGCGTCTGTGTCTTGTATCTATGGTATTGGGTCCGTTGAAACCTATTCCACCATGACGCAGAAAATCCGTGTTGAAGAGGAATATGAGCGTCAAACTTTGTTGCGGCGCCTCACAGAATTACAATATCGGCGCAATGATTTGAACTTTGTCAGAGGCACATTCCGTGTGCGCGGTGATAATGTTGAATTATTCCCTGCCCACCTCGAAGATAGGGCGTGGCGAATCTCGCTCTTTGGTGATGAGGTGGAAAGCTTGCATGAATTTGACCCGCTAACAGGGGAAAAGACAGCAGCGCTTGATAGCATTACCATTTTTGCAAACTCGCACTATGTGACGCCGCGTCCGACCTTACAACAAGCGGTCAAGCAGATTGGCGCAGAGTTAAAAGGACGGCTGGCTGAACTCACAGAGGCTGGCAAATTGCTCGAAGCGCAAAGGCTGGAACAACGCACACGCTTTGATTTAGAGATGATTGAAGCGACGGGCAGCTGTAATGGGATTGAGAATTATTCCCGCTATTTATCAGGTCGCCAACCAGGTGAGCCGCCGCCAACCTTATTTGAATATTTGCCGCAAGATGCATTGTTGGTCATTGATGAAAGCCATGTCACTGTGCCGCAAATTGGCGCCATGTATAAAGGTGACTTTGCGCGGAAATCGACCCTGTCTGATTATGGATTCCGCTTGCCCTCTTGCTTGGATAACCGGCCGTTAAAATTTGAAGAATGGGAGCAATTCCGCCCGCAAACTATCTTTGTTTCAGCGACGCCTGGCACCTGGGAATTAGAGCGGACAGGCGGTGTCTTTACCGAACAAATTGTGCGCCCAACTGGATTGATTGACCCGATTTGTATCGTGCGCCCCACCGAAAATCAGGTCGATGATATCATCGCTGAATCACGGGATGCCGCGGCCAATGGCACACGTGTCCTCATCACCACCCTCACCAAGAAAATGGCAGAGGCGCTCACCGAATATATGCATGAAGCTGGCATCAAGGTGCGCTATGTGCATTCCGATGTCGATACGCTAGAGCGGATTGAAATTCTGCGTGATTTGCGCCTCGGTGTGTTTGATGTGCTGATTGGGATCAACTTGCTCCGCGAGGGGATCGATATCCCGGAATGTGCGCTTGTTGGGATTTTGGATGCTGATAAGGAAGGCTATTTGCGATCGCGTACCTCGCTTGTGCAGACCATTGGCCGTGCGGCGCGTAATGCCGAAGGGCGTGTTATCCTCTATGCTGATAAGATGACAGATTCGCTCACTTATGCGCTGGATGAAACCAAGCGCCGGCGGGAAAAACAACAGGCCTGGAACGAGGCGCATGGCATTACGCCTGAGACAGTGAAAAAAGATATCGCCGATATTCTGGATTCTGTTTATGAGCGGGCGGACCATGTGACTGTGCGTACAGGCGTCAAAGATGCAAGCCTGCAAGGTAAGGATCTCAAAGCCATCATCGCTGATATCGAACAGCAAATGCGTGATGCGGCTGCGAATTTGGAATTTGAAGAAGCCGCTCGTCTGCGCGATGAGTTACGCCGGCTGGAAGCCAAAGATCTCGGCCTTGATGCGCCAGGCATGCCGCCAGTGGCACCGGCGCGTCGCTCCGCGGAGATTGATGCCCCGATCCAACCGCCCTCGGGACGCCGCCCGAAACGGTGATAGCTAGGCCTAGGCTGATTTGCGTTGTGAGACGAGATAGAGGCCAGGCAAAATCAAACCACCGCCCAGAAGATGGAAGGGGGCAATCACCTCACCCAAAAGGAGCACGCCCCCCAAGGCAGCATAGATAGGCGAAAGATATAAGGTCGCGCCTGCTATCGTGGCCCCAAGGCGCGAGACGATATAGCCATAAGAAAGATAGGCGGCCAAAGAAGCACTTAAGACCAAAATCGCCAAGGCACCAATGATCGCGCTTGTATAATCTGGCAAAGGGCCCCGATAGGAGATTTCCGCTAACATAGCCGGCACATGCCAGAGGCTGCCCCCCAGCGCCATCGCGCCAAATCTTTCAAATTGGGTGAGCTGTGTCGGGATATAGCGCAAACCAAGCGAATAGACCGCAAAGGCAATCGTCGCCATCACAATCAGCAAATCCCCCTCATTAAAGGTGAGGCTCGCCAAACGAGAGAGTTCGCCTTTGATGATGATGGTGACAACCCCTATTAAACCAAGGAAGAGGCCCAGAATTTGGCGCCGGCGCAAGGCTTCGTTAAATTTCAGATAGGCCAGCAACGCAATGACAAGCGGCGCGGCACTATAGATAAGGCCGATATTGGTCGCGCTGGTATATTCCCCCGCTAGATAGACTGGCCCGCCACATAGACCCATTCCCAGCGCGGCTAAAAACAACACAGATCGCCATTCTGCGAGCAGCTTCGGTAGGGAAAGCCGGCGTAAAAGAGCAAGCGCGATGATGACGATCAAGCCCACAAAAAACCAGCGGTGAAAAGCCATGGCAAAAGGCGGGAAGACCCCTGCCATCGCGCGCGCTAACACCATATTTGAGGCAAAGAAAGCTGGGCACAAAAATAACAAGACCCACGCCAGCCTATCTTGGAATGATGCGGTTGAAACCCATGAAAGACGGGAGGGGCGTGTCATGCAAATAACCTTTGCGGAATGAAGAGAGCTTGCCCCCTATGCCTGCTCTTTGATATAGCTGGATGTTGGGGGCATTTAGGATTGTCCTATCGCTATTACAGACAGGACGCAAGTAGGAAAATGGCACCATCAGACCTCTTATCACTCATCGTGACAGCACCCTCTTATCAGGCGCCTTTGGCATTGATGATCGGCCTTGTGGGGCTGGCATATGGTGGCAATTTGCTTGTGCCTGCGACTTTGTCCCTTGCCAAACAGCTTCATATCTCGCCTGCTTTGGTCGCTGTGATTGTGCTGGCTGGCGGCACCTCTATGCCAGAATTGCTCGTCTCTGTGCAGGCGGCGTTTCAAGACAGCCCTGCGATTGCGCTTGGCAATGTGGTCGGCTCCAATCTCGCTAATAGCTGGTTGGTGCTTGGCTTAGGCGGGCTGATAGCCCCTATTTTAATCGCCGGTGGGCAGATCAAACGAGATGCGCTTGTGATGGTGTTGCTCACCGCGCTTGTGATTATTGGCCTTGTGCCGCTTGGCGGCCTGGGGGTGGGTATGGCGCTTATCATGCTGGCAATCCTGACCGCCTATTTGATTGTTAGTATCCGCGCGGATGAGGTTGATACCGAAGAGGAAGAGATGCTAGAAGGCGGGCTTGCCCGCGCGAGTGTGATGACAGCTTTGTCTCTTATCTGTTTGGTGGCTGGGGCGGAGCTCATTGTCTCTGGTGGCCAAGGTCTGGCGCGTCAGGCCGGCATCTCCGAAGGGGTGATTGGGCTGACCATCATCGCGATTGGCACCTCACTTCCGGAAATTGCTGCTGTGATCGCGAGCCAGTTGCGGGGCCGCTCTGATATCGCGCTTGGCAATGTGCTTGGCTCAAACATTTTTAATATCGGTATGATTTTGGGCGTGACAGGCTTGATCTCGCCCCTCACCTTAGGCGATGGTGTGACACTGACCAGCCTCGGATTTTTGGCGGCAAGTGCGTTGCTTCTAGCAGGGCTTGTGGCACGCAAAGCCCCTATGCAAAAGGCAATATCTTTAGGGTTTCTAGGGCTTTACGTCATTTTCATTTGGCATCAAATCTAGCCGTTACAACTAGTAGTTTTACACACCCCCTCTTTATTCGTCTGAAATCTGGGCATTTTTGCCTTATTTCTAAAGTTTTTTTATCTGAGAGGGGGTTGATTTAGTTCAACTATCTGTTTTTATTGCCTTTTTACATTTTGCCTATCTTTTAGGCACTTTGTGACTCTTTGGCAGTTTTACGGGCCTTTTCTCAAATGTTAGGCCAGTTACCCACAAAGTTATCCACAGGAATCGGGGATAAGTGTGAGCGGCAAATTACCCAAGTGAGTCGGCTTATTTAGCGAATCCTAATGAGACTGCCCTTTTTTGTAAGTGAGTCCCTCGCCTAGGGTTGGCGGGGCTGTGTTGTTGCATTAGATTAGGGCGCATGACAGAGCTTGACCTAACGCCCGTTGAGACAGCCGACGAGATCGATTTTGCCCGCGGTCTTGCCTATCTCAAGAGCCAATTAAAACATCTGCCGGCCAAACCAGGTGTCTATCGCATGTTAGATGCGAAAGGTGATGCGTTATATGTAGGCAAAGCGCGCGATATTTCAAAAAGAGTGCCAAGCTATACGCGCCCAACCAATTTGAATGGGCGGCTGATGCGGATGGTATCAGAGACCATCAGCCTTGAGATCATCGTCACCGCGACTGAGGTGGAAGCGCTGTTACTTGAATCGAATCTGATTAAGAAATTACGCCCGCGTTTTAATATTTTGCTGCGAGACGATAAAAGCTTTGCGCATATTTTATTATCGAAAGACCATCCCTTTGGGCGGTTGATGAAACATCGCGGCCCGCAAAAACAAAGAGGGGATTATTTCGGCCCCTTTGCCTCTGCGGGGGCGGTCAACCGAACGATCACCTCACTCCAACGGGCTTTTTTACTGCGCACCTGTTCTGATTCCGATTTTGCCACGCGCTCGCGGCCTTGCCTGCAATATCAGATTAAGAGATGCACCGCCCCTTGTGTTGGCCATGTGACTGAGGCTGAGTATCAGCATCAGATTACGGCAGCCAAAGCCTTTCTATCTGGGAAGTCTGATCAGGTGCAAAAATCCTATGCCGCAGAAATGCATGAGGCCGCCGAAGCGCTTGATTTTGAAACCGCCGCCCTCTGGCGCAACCGTATCAGGGCGCTGACCTCGATTCAGGCCAATCAAGATATTCATATTGAAGGCATGAAAGATGCCGATGTAATTGCGCTTGCCAAAGAGGGCGGGCAAGTGTGCATTCAGGTCTTTTTCATTCGCCAAGGCACCAATTATGGGAATAAGGCCTATTTCCCAACGCATGTGGGTGATGCCGATAATCAGGCGATCTTAGCTGCTTTTATCGGCCAATTTTATAGTGATAAAGACCCGGCCCCTATTTTGCTTGTCTCTGCGCTACCGGAAGGGGAAGCGTTGTTGCGTGCCGCGCTATCAGAAGCCGCTGGCAAACAAATCCAAATCGCCCATCCGCAGCGTGGCGGGCGGCGAAAATTGCTTGATATGGCGGTGCGGAATGCCGAGGAAGCCTTGGCCCGCAAATTGTCTGAATCAGCCAGCCAAAGACGGCTATTAGAGGCGGTGGCAGATGTGTTTGGTATGGATGAGGCGCCGCAACGTGTTGAGATTTATGATAACTCGCATATTCAGGGACGCCATGCGATCGGCGCGATGGTTTGTGCAGGACCAGAGGGTTTTATCAAATCGGCCTATCGTAAATTTAATATGAAAGAGAGCGGCAAATATGCCGTCACAGATGGTGATGATTTTGCGATGATGCGCCAGATGATCCATCGCCGGTTTGAACGCGCCTTGCGCGAAGATCCCGATAGGGAAAGCGGCCAATGGCCTGATTTATTATTGATTGATGGTGGACGTGGCCAGCTCAATGTTGTGCGCGAGGTGCTGACAGAATTGGGGCTTGATGATTTGATGGTGGTGGGTGTCTCAAAAGGCCCTGACCGGAATGCGGGCCGTGAGCAGTTCCATATTGAGGGACAAGACAGCTTTACGCTTGCGCCTGATAGCCCAGCGATGCATTTCCTACAAAGGCTGCGTGATGAATCGCACCGCTTTGCGATTGGCACGCATCGTGCGAAACGCACCAAAGCCACCTTGAAAAACCCATTGGATGAGATTGCCGGTATTGGGCCTAAACGGAAGAAGGCGCTATTATCGCATTTTGGGTCCGCGCGGTCTATCTCGCGGGCGGCGGTGGCTGATTTGATGGTGGTTGACGGGATCTCAGAAGCGGTTGCCACTGATATCTATAATCATTTTCATCATCACCAAAAATAGCGCCCTGCCCCTATGGACAGCGCCCTATCAGACCAGCTAGAAGGGTAGAGGTGGGGACAGACGGCGAAAAGGCATCTCATGTATCGACATATTCCGAACATTTTGACCAGCCTGCGCTTGATTGCGGCGCCTGTAATTGCGCTTTTGCTGCTTGGTATGTCGGGGCCCATTGCCGCGTGGGCAGCCTTGCTCATTTTCATTGTGGCCGCTGTAACAGACTGGCTTGATGGCTTTTTGGCACGACGCTGGCAGTCTGTGTCAAATTTTGGCCGTATGCTTGATCCGATCGCTGATAAATTAATGGTGATCGTATTGCTAGTCGCACTAATGGGCACAGAGCTTGGCGGGATGGGATTACTTGTCCCGGCTGTGGTGATTGTCACAAGAGAGATTCTCGTTTCTGGCTTGCGTGAATTTATGGGCAAATATGATGTTATCGTCGCCGTAACGATGACCGCCAAGTTTAAAACAACCTTTCAGCTTATTGCGCTTGGCTTCCTCTTGGCCAGCTTTGCCTTTGCCAAAGGCACACCGCTTTACCAGCTTGCCTATCAGGGCGGCTTTACGCTGATATGGCTCGCTGCCGCCTTAACAGCCTGGACAGGTGTCAGCTATTTCACACAAGCGTTGGCGCAAATCCCGCGCGCCTAGGCCATAAAAAAACCCTGCCATAGGACAGGGTTCTTTTGTCGTCTATGATATGGCTGGCCTAGCGGCGACCATTCACCAAATCATCATAGCCTTGAACCAATGATTTCGTCAGATTACCAGGAGTAAAGTGATAATCGCCAATACGTGAGACAGGTGTGACCTCAGCGGCGGTACCTGTTAGGAAACATTCACGAGCCTTTGCCATTTCTTCTGGCATCATGTGACGTTCAATCACCTCTAGCCCTTCTTCACGAGCAAGATCAATCACTGTGCGGCGTGTGATCCCATTCAGGAAACAATCAGCTTCAGGCGTATGTAATTTGCCATCATCCATGAGGAAGAACACATTAGCGCCAGTGGCCTCTGCGATATATCCGCGATAATCAAGCATCAGCGCATCATTAAAGCCATTACGCTCTGCTTTATGCTTTGAAAGCGTACAAATCATATAGAGACCTGCGGCTTTGGCATGGACGGGTGCTGATTCCGTTGAAGGACGCTTCCATTCAGCAATATCAAGCGTGATGCCCTTCATCTTGGTCTCTGGGTCAAAATAGCTCGGCCAGGCCCAGGCAGCGACAGCTACATGGGTGGTTGTCTGTTGGGCAGAGATAGCCATCATCTCTGAGCCACGCCAGCAAAAGGCACGAATATAGCCATCAGTGATGTTGTTTTCTGCCAAAACCTGTTGCTTCACAGCTTCAAATTCATCATCTGAATAAGGCATATCAAAATCAAGATATTGGCATGATTGACGCAAACGCTCTGTATGTTCGCGTGATTTAAAGATCGTGCCGCCATAAGCGCGCTCGCCTTCAAACACCATTGAGGCATAATGCAAGCCATGCGTCAGCGTATGGGTTTTGGCATCGCGCCATGGCACCATTTCACCATCTAGCCAGATTGTACCATCTCTATCATCAAAGGGAATGATCGACATTTTCCTCACCTCATATCACATCGTCTCGGCTTATGACTTGTCACATAGCGCATCATCACCTAAGACAAGTCAGAACCGATAAATTCCTTTAGTTTGGGTATCAGCTTTGCTAAGATAGGTCAACATGGCTGACATAAAACACTTAAATAAAGCACTCTTTCTCACGGAAGATGAATTGCGCCGCGGCATTGAGCTGATGTTTTTTGCGTATCGCGACTTTACAGGCGAGGCTGATGCGCTGCTAGAAGGCTATGGGTTAGGACGCGCGCATCACCGCGCTATCTATTTTATTGGCCGTCATCCCGATATGACTGTCTCTGATTTATTAGATATTTTGAATATAACAAAACAATCTTTGAGCCGTGTCTTATCGCATCTGATTAGCGAGGGTTATGTCGCGCAAAAAGCTGGTGAGACAGATAAACGGCAAAGGCTATTGCGCCTCACGGAAAAAGGCCGCACACTTGAAAAACAAGTGACAGATCTGCAAGCTACACGCTTTGCCAGAGCCTATAAGGAATGCGGCCTTGAGGCTGTTGATGGATTCCAGCGCGTGTTGCAGCATTTGTTGAATGATAAGACGGTCCCTTAAGCGAAAGTGCCAGCGATGAGCGAGCCCGCGCATATTTTAATCATTGATGATGATGACCGGCTGCGTGACTTATTACGCCGCTTTTTATCAGAAAGCGGGTTTCGGGTCACTGATGCGAGTGATGCGAACCAAGCGCGCCACCTCTTATCTGTGATGCGTTTTGATTTGTTGGTCATTGATGTGATGATGCCAGGTCAAACAGGGGTCGAGTTCCTTGCAGAGCTGCGCCAAGATGGCGGCGCATTGGCCTGTAATGTGCCCGCCCTATTCCTGACAGCCATGGCAGAAACCGAGCATCGGATTGAAGGGCTAGAAGCAGGCGCTGATGATTATATTGGCAAGCCCTTTGAGCCGCGTGAATTAATCTTGCGGATTGAGCGGATTCTGGCCCGTCAGCCGCAAGCCACAACCAGCGATGAGGTTAGTTTTGGCAGTTATCAGTTCACGCCTGATACGGGGCGGCTTGCTGGCCCTGAGGGAGATGTGCATCTGACAACCGCGGAACGAGACCTGCTTCGTATTTTTGCCCAAGCCGCAAACCAGACCTTGTCACGTGATGATATTGCCAGCCATCTGACAACCAAGATGGAAGGGCGTTCAATTGATGTGGCGATTGCAAGGCTGCGCCGCAAATTTGAACAAGACCCGAAAAAACCACATCACCTTGTCACAGTGCGCGGGGCGGGCTGGCAATTGCGGACGGGCCATTATGCGAGTGCAGAGGCCGGGCGATGAAGCTGCGCAATATTATGCCAAAATCGCTCTTTGGGCGCATGCTTGCCATTATCCTTGTGCCGATGATTTTGGTGCAGGTCATCACCGTCTTTGTGTTTTATGAACGCCACTGGGATACGGTGACGCGCTATATGGCGACTTCGCTCGCCTCAGAAATTAGTCTGATTGTTGATGAAGTGGGGGCGCGCACTGATGAAGAGAATTTGGCCCGCACGATTGATCGCGGCGCTAAATATTTCAATTTTGCGCTATCTTTCCAAGCAGGCGCTATTCTTGAAAAACCACCGCAGCTTCATAGCCCGACCCATGCCGAAGAGGTGCTTGGGCGATCGCTTGATGCGCGGCTTAGTTTTCCCTGGGAATTTGACCTTATCTCGCACCCTGATTTGATCTTTATCTATGTGCAATTAGGCGATGGGGTGCTGGAAATTGCAGCTGGTCGTAAACGCCTTTTCTCGTCAACCAGCTGGACGTTCCTTGGTTGGACGATTGCCACCTCTATCTTATTATTCTTTATTGCGCTTGGGTTTCTGCGTGGTCAAATCCGCCCGATCAGGCGGCTTGCCAATGCCGCGCGTCAATTGGGGTTGGGGCGTGAAATTGAAGATTTCAGATTAGAAGGTGCCAAGGAAATTCGCCTTGCGGGGCGTGCCTTTCAAGCGATGCGCCACCGCATTGACCGCCAGATGAAAGAGCGCACCACCATGCTGGCTGGTGTGAGCCATGATCTGCGCACACCGCTGACACGGATGCGGCTCCAAACCGCGCTTGCACCTGCGAATGAGGATTTGCAAGCGATGGATAGAGAAATCTCTGAGATGGAAGGGATGATTGAAGGCTATCTCTCTTTTGCCAAAGGGGAAGGGGCGGAAAGCTCGCAAATGGCGCGCTTTGATAAGATTGTGAAGCAAATTGTTGATAGCTATAGCGCGACAAAACCAGGGACGTTGCGGCTGTTGCTGCCATCGGCCCATTATCCGGCCTTTCCGATGCGTGTCCAAGCGATGCGCCGCGCGGTTGATAACCTGATTTCAAACGCGCTTCGCTATGCGAATTGTGCAGAATTACGCCTTAAAATCGCAGAAGATGAATTATATTTATTCATCGATGATGATGGGCCAGGGATTGCTGAGGCTGATTATGCGGAAGCTGTGAAACCGTTTGTGCGGCTGGAACAATCACGCAACCGGCAGACAGGCGGCACAGGGCTTGGCCTGTCGATTGCCTCTGATGTGATCTTATCGCATGGCGGTGAGCTGACCCTTGATAAATCGCCGCTTGGCGGTCTGCGTGTGACCATCAAACTGCCGATCTAGGCGGGGTGGTTAATAGAGGCGTCCGCCCTTTGGCACATCGCATGTTGGCGCAATCAACGCCACCTCACCTGTCGCATCAGGCACGCCCAGCGTAAGGACCTCAGACATAAAGGGGCCGATTTGCCGCGGCGGAAAATTCACCACCGCCATGACTTGCTTGCCCACCAAATCAGCTGGCTGATAATTCGCGGTAATCTGGGCAGAGGATTTCTTGATCCCTAGCTCATCCCCAAAATCAATGAGCAATTTATAGGCGGGCTTGCGGGCTTCTGGAAAGGGGTTCACTTCGCAAATCGTGCCAACACGAATATCTAATTTGAGGAAATCATCAAAAGTTACCTGGTCAGTCATTTGTGGCCTGCTGCGTCATATCTGAGGGGGAAAGAATGCGAAATGTGACAGCCCATTCACAGGCTTTTTTCAATTCCTCATCCAAGGCTTTGATGGTGAGGCCCATATCAGCGCTGTCATCATCAAGCCAAGTGCTACGAACGCGCAATAACACGCCAATCACGCCGAGGATGCGGGCTTGCTTCAACGGGCCGGTGCTATCATCTCCTGCGAGGGAGAGATATTTGCCGACCGTCTCCCCTAATTGGTGCGAGAGCTGCAGCGCCAAAAGCGGGTTGCGTGTCGCCGCTTGATGAAGATTGCGGATTTGCGGCTTGCTTTCTTGCAAGGTTTCAAACCGCATGATCAGCCCTTCTAGCAATTTTTCATAAATGCTCGCCTCTGGATCATCGGCAAAATCAGCTTGTGAGGTTTGCAAGGCTTCTAAATCATGATGGCACAAAGCATGCAGGATGAGGCTTGCGACATCTGTTGCCACAAGCTGAGCCGTCACAGGGTCAATGCCCGCCTGTTCGGCAATATCATCAAGATGAAGACTAGGAAAGCCGGCCTCACCGAGCTGGCGCCACGCATGCGCGCTCAGCGTCTCTATGATGGTTGAAGAAGAATCAGACATGACGCCGCCTTTTACCAGAACAAGGAACACGCCCTAAAGATAAGACAATTAGCCTGTGATGCAAGCCTTGTCAGCATCATGCGCGTGAGAGGCGCTGCCGCTAGCTACCAAGGCTGCGTGACCGGTCATAGGCGGCTTGCATCGCGCGCGTCATCAAGTCAGTGAGCCCGTCATCTGCTTGCAGGACCGCAAGCGCCGCCGCGGTCGTGCCGCCTTTTGATGTCACATTCTCACGCAAGGTGGCAGGGGCATCATCAGAATCTGTCATGAGATGTGCAGCACCCAAAATGGTTTGTTGCGCCAAGGTGGCCGCCATCTCTGGCGAGAGGCCGAGCGTCGTACCTGCCTCTGTCATCGCTTCGGCCATCAAAAAGAGATAGGCCGGCCCGGAGCCTGAGAGCGCGGTGACCGCATCCATCTGGGCTTCATCAGTAAGGCGCACAACCCTGCCAGAGACAGCGAGCATCTCTTCTGCCATTGCCATCTGCGCTGGTGTCGCTGCCTCATTACCAATCAGGGCTGTCATGCCTTTGCCAATGGCAGCCGGTGTATTTGGCATGGTGCGAATAATCGCCGGCGCGGTGGCATGGGGGATAAGCGAGGCAAGCTGTGCCAAAGACAGGCCTGCGGCGATCGAAATGAAACAACAAGATGAGACATCAAGCGCAGAGGCGGCGGCCAAGGCCTCTGCCATCATTTGCGGTTTAACCGATAACAGCATGATATCGGCAGTGTGATGTCCTGCGGCGGCGGCGCTCGCACAATCCGCATAGACAGACACACGCGCATCAGCCGCAAGAGCGCTGTCTTTATCAAAAAAGGGGTCAATGATGATGTAATGGCGCGGTGATGTGCCGGCAGTAAGCCAGCCTTGTAATAAGGCGGAACCCATCTTGCCACAACCTAAGATGAAACAGCTTTCACTCATACCCACCTCATTTCGTTTTTGGGGTGATGGCCTGACCAGATAGGCGCGCTAGGCTTCGCCTTGATGCGCAATCAGCGATAATTTGCTGGCCTCGCTTGGCATAATCTCACCCATCGCAGTTTGATAAAGCACAGGATAGGCCAGCTCGCTCTCGCCCAAAATGATATCAACCACATCTTCGATCTGCTCAGGTGTCGCCCCACCCGCACCGCGCAATGGCAATGTAAGACGCAACGTAATCCGGTCAGCCTCCGCATCATGAATGAAATGGCCGAGCCATAATTCTTGGTTCAGGCTCGTGCAGACATCCAAGACAGCGGTGCGGTTATCATCATGAAGCGGCACATCAAGATGGCAATTCACCACCAGCGCTTCGGCATCATCGCGCCATGTCACATTTAATTGGTAATGCGACCATTCCCCTGGCACATCAGCTAGGATCGCATTGCGAGCGGATTGGCGAACATACCAATCATGCTGCATGACAAAGCGTGAGACTAATTCAATCGGATGTTGCACCGCTGAGCTCTCATCTATCCGCCGTTCTGCCATTTTGTCCTGCATCCTTACCCATAACAAACGCAGCCGTGAAACACGCTGCTTGTTCCCTAGTCTTGGCAAGGGCCAGAGGGAGATGCAACACAATATTTAGTGGTTGGCAGGCCCCTCACCTACGAGGGTTAGTGGTTTTTTGATGGTAAGAGGTGATTCGCGCCGCTTATCCACAGGGCCATTTTTTGTTATTTTTTTGCCGCTTTACTGACCTTTTTGGCAGGTTTTGCCGCCGCGGCCTCAGCCAAGCGCGACTCAAGCTCTTCGATTCTCACAATGGCTTTGGCAAGGCGGGCTTCGAGCGCATCAAAATCTTCACGTGCCACAAGCCCGCGTTTGGCGAGCGCTTTTTCAATTTGGCTTTGCATCATGGTCCGCATCTCACCTCGCACATCCCCCAACGCAGAGGCTGCGCCTGAGGCCATTTGCGTCAGATCAGATAAGGGCAATAAATCAGCAAGTGATGGTTTTTTCATCTGGCGGCTCCTTTATTTTGCGCTTGAGGCCTAACGCCCCTCCTTTGACATAGGGTGAAGGGCCGCACCCTGCAATGGGCAAAATGGGGAAATGAGGCGCATGATGTGATAGTTCATGATAGGGGCAAGTTATGATATGACACTGACAGGCGGCCCGTGCCACATTAAGATAGGGCGCATGAGATGATAAGACGTTCACAGGCAGAGGATAGCACAAGATAGATGACTGAAAGCTGGTTTACCTTTCCCGTGATTGACCCGGTTGCCTTTGCCATTGGGCCGCTTGCCATCAGATGGTATGCGCTGGCTTATATGGCGGGGCTGTTATGTGGCTGGCAGATTTTGCGCCATTTGGCAAAACGCCCTGGCGCCATCATGCAGCCCGTGCAGGTTGATCAGCTGTTAAATTATATCATCATTGGGGTGATTGTCGGCGGACGGCTTGGCTATGTGGTGTTTTATCAGCCGCTGTTATACTGGCAGGACCCGATGGCGGTATGGCGTGTGTGGGAAGGCGGCATGGCGTTTCATGGCGGCTTTTTAGGCGTTGTCGTCGCTGTCTTCTTATTTGCGAGACGCCATCACATCCCCTTATTACGGCTGAGTGATCATGTGGGGCTTGTCGCACCGCTAGGGTTGTTATTTGGGCGCCTTGCCAATTTTATCAATGGCGAATTATTTGGCCGCATCACAACACATCCAATTGGGATGGTCTTTCCCACCGGTGGGCCACTGCCACGCCATCCCTCACAGCTTTACGAAGCGGGGCTGGAAGGCTTACTACTTGGGGTAATATTCGCACTTTGTTGGCGGGCGGGCTTGTCACAAAAACAGCCGGGCAGTTTCATTGCCCTATTCCTCATCGGCTATGGATTAGCGCGATTTGTCGTTGAATTCTTCCGCGAACCTGATGCGCATATTGGGCTGTATGAGTGGGGTAGTGTGGCACTCTCGCAAGGCCAGCTCTTATCGCTGCCTATGATCCTAATTGGCGGTGCGTTGCTGGTCTATTTGCCACGCAACCATGGCACGCGAAAGGCGTAACGCATTATGACACACCCCGCTGCTAGCCTGACAGATCGTTTGCGCGATGAGATTGATACAACAGGGCCGATTTCTGTCTCGCGCTTTATGCAAGCCTGTCTGTTTGATGATACGGACGGCTATTACCACAAGGGCGAGGCGATTGGGGCATCAGGTGATTTTATCACTGCGCCAGAGGTCAGCCAAATCTTTGGCGAGATGCTAGCTGCAATGCTCGCTTATATCGCGCCCTATTTTGCCGGGTCTGAGGCAGCTATTCGCTTTGAAGCAGGCCCTGGCCGCGGGACATTGGCGGCTGATATGCAGCGCGGCTATGAGATGTGTGGCAGTGCGCTAGCAAATCGGCCGCTATATTTGCTGGAGAAAAGTGATGGCTTTCGAGACCAGCAAAAAGCGCGCCTGTCGGAGGCGCCGCTTGTGATGATAGAGGATATGGCAGATTTGCCAGCTGCGCCCTTATTTGGGGTAGCGAATGAGTTTTTTGATGCGCTTGGTGTGGATCAAGTCATCTGGCAAAATGGGCAATGGCATCACCGGCTTGTTGGGCTATCAGGTGAGGAATTTGCGTTTGTCATAGGGCCGGTCTGCACATCAGAGGACCTCATACCCTATGCCCCGCTACCAGAGGCACCGGCAGAAGGGGATATCTGTGAGACCTCGCCGCAGAGCGCGGCCATCATGGCACAGATGGCACAGCATATTGCGCATCATGGGGGCGCGCTTTTGGTCATTGACTACGGCAAGTCAGATCAGCTTGGTGATACGTTGCAGGCGGTGGCCAACCATCGTCCTGTCCCGCCATTGAGCGTATGTGGGATGGCGGATATCACCCATTGGGTCGATTTCAGACAGCTGGCGCAGGTGGCAGAGGCGGCACAAGCCCGCCTCATTGGGCCGGTACCACAGGGTCGGTTCTTGCTTGAGCTTGGCATTGCTGAACGGGCCGAAGCCTTGCGGCACCCTGATATGCCAGAGCAGGATAGACAGCTACTTGCGGCGATTGATAGGCTCGTCTCACCAGCGCAGATGGGCCACGCCTTTAAGGTCGCACTGCTTGTCCCGCAAGGTGACGGCGTGCCACCAGGCTTTGCCTCTTACCAGACTGAGGAAGGCGGCTGAGATGAGACTATCCTTTGCCACAGATGATCGCTTTGACCATGAGGGGCTCGCTTATGGGTTTTTTGGGCGAGCGGGCGGTGTCTCCACTGGCTTGTATGACAGCTTAAATTGCGGCTATGGCTCGCAAGATGACCGCGCCCTTGTCAGTCAGAACCGGGCGCTTGTGGCGGATGCTATCGGATGCGCGCCTGAAAAGATGGCAGGCTTATATCAAATTCATAGCGGTGATGTGGTGACCATCACAAAAGAGAGTGACCTTGGCGCACGCCCCAAAGCGGATGGGCTTGTGACGAGCCAGCGCGGGGTGGGATTAGCGATCCTAACCGCTGATTGCACGCCTGTCTTATTTCATGCGCCAGAGGCAGGGGTCATTGGGGCCTGTCATGCCGGATGGCGCGGCGCTGCGCAGGGCATCATCGCAGAGACCATTGCGGCCATGTGTGCGCTTGGGGCCAAGCGGCAGGAGATCAAAGCCCTCATTGGGCCAACCATCGCACAACCCTCTTATCAAGTGGGCGCTGATATGAGAGATGAGGTGCTGCGCCTCGCGCCTGAGGCGGCGCCTTGCTTTGCCCCTGACCCTGCGGATGAGACAAAATATCTTTTTGATTTACCGGGTCTTGTCGCCTTACAATGTGACGCGCAAACGATTGCACAAACCAGTGATGTGAGACGTGATACCTATGACGAATCACAAGGCTTTTTTTCACATCGCCGCGCCACACATCGCCAAGAGGCCGATACAGGCCGGCAAATTAGTGTGATTATGATGCCACAATAGGAAACGAGGATTTTATGCCGCATCTCTTGATATTCTTAGGTCTCTGCTTCCTTGGTATGCTTGCCTCTTGCATCATCTAGAGGAAAACTTCACAAAATTGTCACAAAAGTCATTGCCGTTAGGCCTGCTGATTGGTAGGTAGAGGCGTGTGTGACCCCATAAATAATGGTTGAGACTGGCTCATGAAGATTCTCTCATGTAACTCAAATCGTCCTCTAGCAGAGGCGATTGCCACCTACCTCAATGTTCCTATTACAAAAGCTGATGTACGACGCTTTGCCGATATGGAAGTGTTCGTTGAGATTCACGAAAATGTGCGTGGTGAAGATGTGTTTGTGGTGCAATCCACATCCTATCCTGCCAATGATAATGTGATGGAATTATTGGTCACATTAGATGCGCTTCGCCGCGGTTCCGCGCGACGCATCACAGCGGTGTTGCCTTATTATGGCTATGCCCGCCAAGATAGAAAGTCTGGTCCTCGGACACCTATTTCAGCAAAATTGCTAGCCAATCTGATTACCAAAGCAGGCGCTGACCGTGTGCTAACGATTGATTTGCATGCTGGCCAAATCCAAGGCTTTTTCGATATTCCGGCTGATAACCTATTTGCAGCCCCTGTATTCCGCGATGATATTAAAGAGCGTTATCAAGATAAGTTGATGATTGTCTCGCCTGATGTGGGTGGTGTGGTTCGTGCCCGCTCACTTGCGAATCGCCTTGATGCGGATTTGGCCATCATTGATAAGCGTCGTCCGCAAGCGGGTGTCTCAGAAGTGATGAACATCATCGGTGATGTCTCTGACCGTCATTGTATTATGGTAGATGATATTGTCGATTCAGGTGGCACCTTATGCAACGCGGCAAAAGCCCTGATGGATGCGGGTGCGATTTCAGTTGATGCCTATGTCACTCATGGTGTGTTATCAGGTGGCGCGGTGAGCCGTGTGGTCTCTAGCCCGTTGAATTCGCTTGTGATCACTGATTCTATTCAAGCGACAGAAGCGGTGGCTGCCGCCCCGAATATCAAGCAATTATCAATTGCGCCGCTTCTTGGGGAAGCGATTTTGCGTGTGAATGAAGAACGGTCTGTTTCATCTTTGTTTGCCTAAGATAAAAGCAGCTATCATGATTTCTGTGAAACCCTCGCATTTGCGGGGGTTTTTGCTTGTCTTTTCCCCGAAAACCCGATAGGTATCACGCACATCCATGCACCCCTGGAGGCATGGAGGCTAGCAATATTTAGGAGAATGCTATGTCAGATGTGACAACTGTAAGCGCGAAATTGCGTGATAGGGTCGGTAAGGGGTCCGCCCGTGCGGCTCGCCGCGCAGGTATGGTTCCTGCCGTTATTTATGGTAACAAACAGCCAGCTTTGGGTATTGAGCTTGAAGCCCGCGTGATTCGTAAGATTATCCACGAGCCAGGCATTTTTAGCCGCTTGTTGGACATTGATGTAGATGGCAAAGCCATCACTGTCTTGACCAGAGACATTCAATTCCACCCTGTTTCAGATGAAGCGTTGCATTTTGACTTCTTGCGTGTGTCAAAATCATCAACCATCTCTGTGGCTATCGGTGTTGAGTTTATCAATGAAGATAAGTGCCCTGGCCTTCGTATCGGCGGCGTCTTGAACGTTGTTCGTCACGAAGTTGAATTGAACTGCCCAGCCAATGCTATCCCTGAAAAGATCACAGTTGATCTGGAAGGTGTGAAGGTTGGTGATTCAATCCATATTAGCTCAATTGCCCTCCCAGAAGGTGTTGAGCCAACCATTACAGATCGTGACTTCACTGTTGCGACGCTTCAGTCACCAGGTGGCGGCGTCAAGAATGAAGATGATGAAGATGAAGCAGCAGAAGGCGAAACAGAAGAATAAGTCTGTGGCAGCATTTTGTTGTTAAATTTTGAAGACGTGTCTGATAGCTATTAGGCACGTCTTTTTGTTTGTTACTGATAAGCGGACACCACTGTGATGAAGCTGTTTGTGGGGCTAGGAAATCCTGGCACGAAATATCAAGGCAATCGCCATAATATCGGCTTTATGATGGTCGATTTATTAGCGCGTGATTATGGCTTTGATGGCTGGAAGGCCAAAGCAGGGGCGCAGATGGCAACCGGGCGCATTGGCATGACCAAAATCGCGCTGTTAAAGCCGCAATCTTTTATGAATAAATCAGGGCTGCCAGTCGCCGAAGCTGCCCGTTTCTTTAAAATCGATCCTGAGAATATCATCGTCTTTCATGATGAGATTGATTTAGGCGAAGGCCGGTTGCGCGTCAAACAAGGCGGTGGTCATGGCGGTCATAATGGCTTGCGTGATATTGACCGTCATATTGGCAAAGATTATTGGCGCGTGCGTATGGGTGTGGGACGTCCCGACACCAAAGAAGATGTGCATAAATGGGTCTTAAATGATTTTTCACGCCATGATATGAACACATGGCTGCCTGCCTTTATGGAGGCATTATCACGAGAAGCGGGCTTGTGTGCCGAAGGTGATATGGCAAGCTATATGAGCCGTGTGGCACATTTAGCGCCTGCGCCAGGTAAAGCGTCACAAGCTGAGACAAATGACGAATAGGGAGTGTCATTATGGGGTTTAATTGCGGAATTGTCGGGCTACCAAATGTGGGGAAATCCACCTTATTTAACGCCTTAACACGCACCGCAGCTGCGGAGGCTGCGAATTATCCGTTCTGTACGATTGAGCCAAATACAGGCCGTGTTGCCGTGCCAGACCCACGCCTTGATGAGCTTGCTGCCTTAGCGCAATCCGCCAATATCATCCCCACACAGCTGGAATTTGTTGATATTGCCGGCTTGGTGAGAGGCGCTGCAAAAGGTGAAGGATTGGGGAACCAGTTCCTCGCTAATATTCGTGAGGTTGATGCCATTGCCCATATGCTGCGTTGTTTCGAAGATGATGATATCACGCATGTCGAAGGCGATGTGAACCCTGTCAGAGATGCTGAGACGGTTGAGACAGAATTGATGCTGGCCGACCTGGAATCACTAGAAAAGCGCACCACAGGCCTGACCAAAAAAGTGCGCGGTGGTGATAAGCAAGCTGCCTTTGATCTGAAGTTGAGTGAAAAGCTGATTGCGCATTTGGCTGATGGTCAGATGGCGCGCACATGCGATAGCCTCACCCCTGAAGAAGAGGCCCGCCTGCCCTATCTGCAGCTTTTGACAGCGAAGCCTATTTTATATGTCTGTAATGTATCTGAAGATGATGTGAAAGACGGCAATGACTACACGAAGCAGGTGGCGGAACGCGCCGCCTCTGTCGGGGCCAGCCATGTGATTATCTCCGCCGCGATTGAGGCTGAGATTTCTACATTAGAGGCCGAAGATGCCGCTGAGTTCCTCGGTGATTT
>WTJA01000027.1:68844-70795 GCA_011524995.1 Alphaproteobacteria bacterium
GGCAAGCTTCGCATTGAAGGCTCAGACTATCCCGTCAAAGATGGTGATGTGTTCCATTTCCGCTTTAATGTCTAAAGCCTAGGCAGAGGGCATGTCCCTCGCCCTGCTCTCTCCAAATTTTTGAGATAAAAAAAGCCCTGCTAGTTGCAGGGCTTTTTACATATTTGAATGCCAGATTACGCTTTGGCTTTTTTCACATCCGCCCAGATAAAGCGCATGGCGAAGTAAGACATAACCGTCATCAAGAGCAAGAAGATCATTGAGGCAACACCAATCCGCTTGCGGCTTTCTAGCTCAGGCTCTGCAGTCCATGCGAGGAAAGCTGTGATGTCTTTGGCGTGGTCAGCGATTTCAGCCGCATGACCATCCGCATATTCCACATCATCACCATATAGGGGCTGTGGCATCGCAATCATACCGCCTGGATAGGCCGCATTGTAATACATGCCATCTGGTACATCAGTGCCTTCTGGGGCATCAACATAGCCTGTCATCAAGCTGTACATGTAGTCAGCGCCATTCGGACGTGCCTTGATCATCAATGAGAGATCTGGTGGGTAAGCCCCGCCATTTGCTGCTCTGGCAGCATTCTCATTCGGATAAGGTGAAGGGAAGCGGTCAGCCGGAATGGCAGGACGCATAAACATCTCGCCTTCGTCATTTGGCCCATCTTCGACTTCATATTGTGCCGCGATGGCTTTGATTTCAGCATCATTATAGCCCAAATCAGCCAAGTTACGGAATGCAATATATTCCAATGAGTGACAGCTTGCACAAACCTCGGAATAAACCTGGAAGCCACGCTGTAGTGAGGCTTGGTCAAATGTACCGAACGGGCCGTTAAAGCTCCAATCAATATGTGTCAGCTTGGCGTCCCCACCAGCTGCTAGCGCTGGCGCGCTAAACAGCAAAGCTGAAAGTGTGATTAAAAAGCGACGCATTATGCCTTCTCCTTTGGCGCAGCTGCAGCACCAGCCATGGCACCGCCCCCACCTAGCACAGGGGATGAGATTGATTGCGGTAATGGACGTGGTGTCTCAATCACGCTCAAGATTGGTAGAATCAAGAGGAAGTGAGCGAAATACCAAACAGTCGCGATACGGCTGAGGACCACATAGATACCTTCGGCAGGCATCGCACCAAGATAGCCAAGCAAGATACAATCGGCGAAGAATACCCAGAAGAAAATCTTGAAGATTGGGCGGAACTTAGCCGAACGTACTGGCGATCTGTCGAGCCATGGCAAAATGAAGAGTACGGCAATCGCACCAAACATGGCCAACACACCACCTAGCTTATCAGGCACCGCACGCAAAATCGCATAGAATGGTAGGAAATACCACTCAGGCACAATGTGAGCTGGCGTCTGAAGCGCATTGGCTGGAATGTAGTTGTCTGGATGACCCATCGCATTCGGGAAGAAGAATACCGCGGCAGCGAACACTGTCAAAAAGACGGAGATACCAAAGAAATCTTTGATTGTGTAGTAAGGGTGGAACGGGATTGAATCCTGCGGCCCTGTCATATCAATGCCAAGCGGGTTGTTTGACCCAAATTTGTGCAAGGCTACGATATGCAAAATAACCACACCTGCAATGACGAATGGCATGAGATAATGCAACGCAAAGAAGCGGTTCAATGTTGGGTTATCAACTGAGAAGCCACCCCATAGGAATGTCACAAGTGAGTCACCAACAAATGGGACAGCAGAGAACAGGTTGGTAATCACTGTCGCGCCCCAGAATGACATTTGGCCCCACGGCAATACGTAACCCATGAAGGCTGTGGCCATCATCAACAAGAAGATGACAACACCAAGCATCCACAATAATTCACGTGGCGCCTTATATGAGCCGTAATACAGACCACGGAACATATGGATAAAGACCACAATGAAGAAGAAGCTCGCGCCATTCATATGAATGTAGCGGATAAGCCAACCGTGATTCAC
>WTJA01000038.1 GCA_011524995.1 Alphaproteobacteria bacterium
TGTATAAGAGACAGCATCTTACAATGGGAGGGGTGGTTAAACGTTTCACTTGATTCGTTGCGCCACTGAATTTTCCTTTCGCGCAGTCCTTGCTTAGGGGAATGGATTCAGTCATTCATAATAGAAAGAGAGAGACCATTTGATTGGACACCATTATGAAACGCCACGCCTTACATGTCGCCGCTATCCTCAGCCTCACCTCACTAAGCCTTGCGGGCGCCCCTATGGCCCATGCCGGCACCGTGACAGTAGAGGTGACAAATATTACAACAGCAGGCGAGATGCATCTTGCCATTTATGATGATTCTGATGTGTTTGAAAATGACACTGGTGACAAGGGCGGCGCGGCCAAAGGCATTATTGATGGCGCCATTGAAGCTGTGGGAACTGGCACAGCTACCTATCGCTTTACCCTGCCAGATGGCACCTATGCCATCGGCATCTTTGTCGATGCGAATTATAATAATGAGATGGATAAAAATTTCTTTGGCATTCCCAAAGAACAATATGGGTTTAGCAATAATGCCAAAGGCAGCTTTGGGCCACCTTCTTTCCAAGATGCCTCTTTCACAGTCAGCGGCGACCTCACATTACGGATAGACCTCTAACCCGCGTGATACATCGCACTCTGCGATATCTGATCTATTATGAAATTTGCTGGGTGGCCTAACAACCAGCTGGTGATTATGGGAGCGAACCACCTTTCTCAAGCCGCCTTAGAGGTAACGTATTGGAGGAAACGTTGGCTTGAAAGACTTTTGCATCTTCAAGGTAGCAAACTGACAAGCCCCTTGCCAAGATGCGGCAGACATCTTTTCTGCCTCACAAAATATCAATAACCTCACGGCCTCCTTTCTGTTCAATACGGTCTGCCTGTATCAGCAGATGACAGCGTTGATGCCTGAAACGAGGCGCTGGCAGCATCACTTATACCCAAAATACTATTAGCGCCCGCCTCGTTTTATCAGTTATCTATGATTTAACGTGGCATCGCCCACTGCGCATGCCTTGAAGGGGGAGAGACTCTGTGACTGATGTGCAAATTGATATTTTAAAGACCGCAACTGAGTGGGCCAAAGCAGAAATGTTATCATCTGCGTTTTTTGCCCTATGCGGGCTTGCCTGCTGCCTTATCAGCTATGGCTTGTGGCACTATGGCAGAACAGATACGGCCAAAGCCTATGTCATCCCTCTTTTGGTAGTGGGGGCATTGCTGATCATTTTAGGGGTAGGGCTTGTCATCTCTAATCAGATACGTCTCGCCGCCTTCCCAGAGGCCTTTCACACAGATGCGGCGGCCTTCCTCGCCTCTGAGCTCGCACGTGCCAGCAAAACCATATCAGGGTACGAGACAGCCATTTACCGTGTCTTGCCGCTCATCACACTTATTGCGGCCGGTTTATTATTCTTTGTTAAAGCGCCTATCTGGCAAGCCAGCTGTGTTAGCACGATTGCGATGATGGCCGTTATTTTGACGATTGATACTAATGCCACCGCGCGCATGGTGGCGTATCATCAGACTCTGACAGAGGCAGCACCTGCCTATCAAAGCCAATAGGCGCAAGGTGATAATACGACATAAAGATAAGGGTCAATGACACGCGCCATTGACCCTGTTTTCTTAGCTATCTGATTGCTTTGCCGCTTGCTTGGCTTCCCATTGCGCTTTCTTCTCAGCATATTGCTCTTCTGAAAGATTATGCCAACCACAGCATTTGCCTGTTGGGCTGCGGCCACAGCCGCATGAATTTGCGTCACTCATCACTCTAATCCTAATCTGATTTATCCGGGCCCATCATCCTTTACGTTATTCATCAGAGCTAGATTATCTCCTACGTATTTTTCCACGCCTCTTTTTTTAATTTTTATCGAAAAGCAATGGTTCAAGATTGGGATATGGCCCTGCGATAGATATCGCGCCTCTCAGCCCAAACGACCAAAAAAGGTCATACGCGCGCTTTCTGATAGGGCAATATTCGGCGCTTCATTATAGGCCAAAACGACAAGCATCCGGTCACGTTTACCAATGGTTGGCGTGACCCGGTGCATCGCATTACGCCCGCGAAACAAGACCAATGTCCCTGGGGTAATCGCAAGTGATGTGACAGGCGTTGCGCCATCTAAAATCGCTTCCACCGCTTCAAAATTATAGTCCCCTGCCTCAGCGTCTCTGACATCTTTGACATATTCAAAGACGCCGCCTGCCTCAGGCGCTTGCAAGAGCAAGGTGATAGCAAAAGCAGAATTATCAAAATGCCAGCCTAGCTCTTTGCCTTCGCCAGCATAATGGACATTGATTGAGGAAAGCGGGTCCGCATAGGGATAAATCGCCTCTTGCTCTACCACATCACAGATAAAAGACTGAAATAGCGCGCTATGATAAAGGTCATGGAGCCGTGATTGTGGCCCAAGCTGGTCAGTACCAATCACCCCTTTCGAAGAGACAACTTGCCGATTAAACACGTGATCAGCGCCAAGGCTGTCATCGCGTGGTGTCAGATAAACATTATGCGTGCCAGACGCATAATAAGCGAGCGGCGCTGTCTCTGCGGCATCAGCGACGAATTCAGCTAGCGCATCTTCTTTCAAAAACCCCGTTAATGATAACACGCCATTTGCCGCAAGCGCCTCACGACAGGAGGCACGAAATCCTGCATCATCGAGCGGATGGGCCTCTAGATCAACAATTTGATCAATCACCTGATTGGGCATGCGCCCCTCCCGCCTTGTCCGCCTCAGCAATATTTCGCCCGTCAATGACGTCAATCACTGCCTGTGTCACCTGTTCAGTAGTTGCAGTGCCACCTAAATCAGCCGTGTGATACATTGGATTAGAGGTTACCGTTTCAATAGCTCTCATAAGATGGGCCGCTGCCGCCGCTTCTCCTAAATGCTCCAGCATCATCACAGCGCTCCAAAATGACCCAATGGGGTTAGCAATACCTTTGCCCGTAATATCAAAAGCTGATCCATGAATGGGCTCAAACATCGAGGGCGTGCTTCTATCTGGGTTCAAATTTGCGGTGGGGGCAATGCCAATCGATCCCGATAAGGCGGCGGCAAGATCAGATAAAATATCTGCATGAAGGTTCGTCGCAACAATCGTATCCAATGAGGCCGGCTGCATTGTCATGCGCACAGTCATGGCATCAACAAGCATTTTTTCTATTGTCACATCTGGGAAGTCACGCGCTACCTCTGCTGCGATCTCATCCCACATCACCATGCCATAGCGTTGCGCATTTGATTTTGTGACAATTGTGCAATGTTTGGCAGGCCGCGATCGCGCAACCTCAAAGGCATAGCGCATAATGCGCTCTACACCATGACGCGTAAAGACAGACACATCTGTTGCCATTTCATGTGGTTGACCCTTGTGACTACGCCCGCCCTGACCTGCATATTCGCCCTCGGAGTTTTCACGAATGATTACCCAATCTAGGTCCTCAGAGGTGACGTCAGCAAGTGGACTTGTAATGCCTGGCAGAATTCGCGTTGGTCGCACATTGGCATATTGGTCAAGTGGCTGACAGATATTCAAGCGCAATCCCCACAGCGTTAAATGATCAGGAATATCTGGTGCGCCAACGGCCCCAAAGTAAATCGCATCATAATTTTGTAATTGGGCGGCGCCATCTTCGGGCATAAAAGACCCAACAGCCTTATACCGATCGCTTCCCCAATCAAAATGATCAAATGACACCGCAAAGCTGCGGTCTCGTTTGGCAAGCGCTTCCAGCACGCGCACTCCTGCCGCAATCACATCTTGGCCGATACCATCTCCTGGGATCGCCGCAATTTTAAAATGACGCACCCTGTTACTCCTGTACTCTTACATGCCTGCCTAATCATGCCGTGCTCCTCTATTTTAAGCAAATGAGGAATCTCTTTCTTTCAGGGATAATGATCGCTAATATGTCAGCGCATATTACAGGGGATACTCATGTTAAAATTATTAGCAATTGGCGAAGTCATGGCTGAAATCAGGTCACAAAAGACAGAAGAGGCGCCCTCGTCCTATGCTATTAATTTTGCTGGCGATACCTTTAATACCGCAATTTATTGCGCGCGTGCGCTTGGCACCTCAGGTGACGTGGCCTTTCTGACACGTATCGGTAGCGACCCACTATCAGCTGGCATGACATCTTTTGCCGCTGAGGAAGGGCTCGACACAAACCATATCGCTATAGACCCGCATCTCAATATTGGCATTTATTCCGTAACCACCGATGCTTTGGGCGAGCGCAGCTTCCATTACTGGCGCAGCCAATCCGCCGCACGCCGCCTATTTACCACTGAAGAAACTGCCCTTTTCGTGCCTGCTGCAGAAATCCTATATGTCTCTGGCATCAGCCTTGCCATCCTGACACCAGATGCGAGGGCCCGCCTGCTTGCCTTATTGGCGGAAAGACAGAAATCAGATGGCTGCCTTGTCGCCTTTGATTCCAACTATCGCCCTGCTTTGTGGGAAAACCAAGAGACGGCACAAAATGTTATGGCAGCGATGTGGCAACAAACAGATATCGCCTTGCCGTCGATTGATGATGAGATGGCACTTTTTAATGACAAAACAGAGGCAGAGGTCATTGCGAGATTTGCAGCATTGCCATGCAAACATATTGCCATTAAACGCGGTGTGCGTGGTCCGCTATCACCCCATCTTTCGGACGCGCAACCCCTTGACTTCCCGCCCGCGCCTCGCGTGGTAGACACAACGGCTGCCGGCGACAGCTTTAATGGTGGCTATCTGGCGGCTTTCCTGCAAGGCGGCGATGATGAGGCCTGTTTGATGGCCGGACATAATTGCGCCTCACGCGTTGTCGGTGCCCCTGGCGCCATCATGCCCCGCGATTAAATCACCATCACTTACGTCACTCTTTTTTGGAGGACGCATCTAGCCGAATGCCTTATCGCACGCCTGCATAAGGCGCCTTGCTCTAGCTCTGATATCTGACAGGCTCATATCTGGGTGATAGAGATGTGAGCCGATACCAAATCCTGCACAACCTGCTGCCACATAATCAGAGAAGTCATCTTCTGCCACGCCCCCAACAGCATAGAGTGGTATAGGGGATGGCAAGATTGCTTTCATCCCTTTGATGCCAGCTGCCCCAAGACTATTGGCAGGAAAGATTTTTAAATTTGTAGCGCCCTGTGCAATGGCAGAGAGGGCTTCAGTCGGCGTGAACACACCGGGGAACGACGCCATATTCAGCCTAATCGTCTCAGCGATAACCTCTTTGTCACAATTCGGAGAGACGATGAGGTTGCCACCTGCCTCTTTGACGCGCCGCACCTCTGCTGTGGTTAATACAGTTCCGGCGCCAACCAAGGCCGCGTCTCCGCAATGACGCCTTACCAGATCGGCGGCACAAGCAATAGAGGAGAAGGGATCAGGTGAGTTTAGCGGCACTTCAATAGCGCGAAACCCTTCTTCGATTAGCACAGAGACGACTGCCTCACAATCTGTAGGGGGAAGACCTCGTAAAATGGCAACAAGCCTATGCGCGGTATCAGCCATCTCGTCTCTCCTTTAAATCTTTGCCTATTTGCCAAAGGGCACACTGCGCAGCTTCATCAGCGTCAATCACGTGATGAGGTATCGCTAAATAGGTCAATGCCTTTTGATAGCGTATCGCCATATCAGACGATGCAATCACATATAATGGCAAGTCAGACTCCTGATAGGCCGCACTTTCATGACCAATAAGAAGGCCCGATAAATAGGCTTGCGATGCAGTGTGCGACCCTGGAAATAGCAACGCGCTTGCCCTTGTTGAGAAAAGCGCCGCACTTAGAGGATGGACGGCCTTAGCCCCTGCGACAACCCCTTCATAGAAAGCCGTATCATCACCCTTCTGCTTGGCTAAAACAGGCCCTAAAATCGAATGGGTCATAAGAAGGTTATATAATTCACCTGTCATGAAGGTGGTAAAGGCCGTGAGGCAGCTATCTTTCATGGTCACCCATTTTGCATGCGTGCCTGGCAAGCAAAATTGGGCCTCCGTCAGGCCCTGGGACAAGCACGCCCCATATAGTAATGTTTCTTCACCGCGCATGACATCTGGTTGCTGCTCTTCTCGCTGGGCGATACCTGGGATAATATATGTTTTGGCCTCCGCCGCCTGTACCTCAATCGCCTCATCTGCCAAAGAGGTAAGCGCAGTTGGTACAGATAAATACCCTGCTTCTTGCCACCCCGTTGCTGCGCCAGCCATACCACAAATGATATAAGGGACATCCCGCAGCCCTGAGATTGTGGCACCAAAGGGTGATAAGAGCGCCTTGATTGTTGGCTCATAGTCAGACGAGGTTAGACTCGACATCCCTTTATCACATTGTGCATTTGCAATGATGTTGCCTTGCGCATCAAATACCCAAAGCCTCATATTGCTTGTGCCCCAATCAATCCCAATGAGACTGGCTGTCTGAGACGCTGTCATTGCGAGGCTAGGCCGTTGCGATCTAATAGCTCCAAATACAGAGCGGAATGATCTTTATCGCCGCCCTCTAGCTCTGAGACAAGGCGCGAAAATCTGTCTCTTACGATGTGAGTGAGCGGTAAATCTAACGCCAAATCGGCCGCTTCATCCAAGACATTTGACATATCTTTGACTTGGAATTTTGCGGGCCCTCCTGGCACAAAATCACCTGTTGTCATCCGTGTGCCATGTTGCTGCAAAATCGTAGAATCGGCAAAACCACCAGAGAGTGCTTGCCGCACAGCCGCAGGATCCGCCCCGCCTTTTTCCACAAATAACATCGCCTCTGCGACAATACCAATGGTCACGCCGACAATGGCTTGATTTGCCAATTTTGACAGCTGGCCTGCCCCTGCGGGGCCGACATGAACCGCTCGTCCCATCGCAGCAAAAATAGGTTCTGCGGCAGCAAAATCAGATGCCTCCCCGCCAACCATAATTGACAGGCTGGCCGCCTCTGCGCCTTTGGTGCCGCCAGAGACCGGCGCATCGAGATGCGCTACCCCCAACGCTGCCAATTGGCTGGCATGGGCCCGGGCTTCTTTGGCTTTGATAGAGCTCATATCAATCACAAGCGCGCCTGTTGACATCGCACGTGCAATCTCTTGCTCAAAGAGAAGCTGATGAACCGTCGGTCCGTCAGAGACCATGAGGATGATGACATCCGCGCCAGATACGGCCTCTGCTGCGGTTTGACAAATGACCGCGCCATCAGCAGCAAGCGGCGCTGCCTTTTCAGCTGTGCGGTTCCATGCTCTCACCTGAAAGCCTGCTTTGAGCAAGTTACGAGCCATGGGCCCACCCATCAGACCTGTGCCTAAAAAGGCAATCTGTGCTTGATCACTCATCTTTTATGCCCTTTTTAGCTGTCCTGCCCGACCTCTTGGCGCTGCTCGCCTAGTCCTTCAATCCACAGCTCCATCACATCACCGTCTTTTAGATAGACTGGCTCTGGCTTGATGCCCATCCCAACACCTGGCGGTGTACCGGTTGAGATCACATCACCTGGATGCAATGTCATCAGCTGGGAAAGATGCGAGATAATTTCTGCCACTGAGAAAATCATCTTAGAGGTGCTGCCCTCTTGCATCACCTTGCCATTCACTTTGAGGCCAAGGGCCAAAGCTTGGGGGTCTGGCACCTCATCAGCGGTCACAAGATAAGGGCCAATAGGACCAAAGGTGTCACATGATTTGCCTTTTGTCCAAGAGCCTGTCAGCTGCAGCTGGAAATGACGCTCTGAGACGTCATTGGCCACAAAATAGCCGGCAACATAATCAAGCGCTTCGTCCGCCGATACATATTTACATGTTTTGCCGATGACGAGGCCAAGCTCTACTTCCCAATCAGTGTGGGTTGAGCCACGCGGGATCATGACCTTATCATTTGGCCCAATCACCGCAGAGGTCGCTTTCATAAACAGGATGGGATGCTCTGGGATAGCGGCACCCGTTTCCGCGGCATGATCAGAATAATTCAACCCGATACACATGAATTTGCCGATATTGCCGACACATGCGCCATAGCGATCTGTTGCCACCACTGGCAAGCTATCAGGGTCAAGCGCGCGCAGCTTATCCATCTCATGGGCCAGCTCATATCCCGTGATATCACTCACAATCGCTGATAAATCCCTTACACTGCCATCTGAGGCGATGATGCCTGGCTTTTCTTCGCCTTTGGCGCCGTATCTTACGAGTTTCATTGTTGTTTCCTTATGAGTTGTAGATAGCTGGTCTCAGTATCTTATTTAATGGTTATCTCTGGGCAAACCTTTGGTCTTGTGAATTGACCGATAATCTGGCGCATCCTTTATCACCATACCATCTGAAAAAGGCGCCACAGTCTGACGGAAAATATCTTGCCATGGGGTTTGACTGTCTGGCCGCGGGAAACCGCCAGCCGCCGCCAAGGCTTCTGCACGTGATTGTAATTCTGTGTCACTAACAAGCATGTTAGCCGTCCCCTTATTGAGGTCAACGCGCACCCTATCACCTGTTTGAATAAGTGCTAGCCCACCGCCATCTGCGGCTTCTGGTGAGGCATTCAAGATAGAGGGTGAGGCAGATGTGCCTGATTGACGACCATCACCAATACAAGCCAGCGTCGTAATCCCCTTTTTAATGAGATAGGCTGGCGGACGCATATTCACCACTTCTGCCCCGCCTGGATACCCAATAGGGCCTGCGCCTCGCATAACCAAAATGGCTGTCTCATCCATCGCAAGGCTTTCATCATCAATTCGCGCGTGGAAATCCTCAACCGATTCAAACACAAAAGCCGTTCCCTCAAATGCATTTGGATCATCTGGGTTTTGTAGATAGCGCTGCGCAAAATCATCGCTAATCACACTTGTTTTCATAATGGCGCTATCAAATAAATTACCTGTGAGGTTTAAGAAACCAGATGCCTCTTTCATTGGCGCATCAACGGTCTTGATAACATCAGCAATCGCAATTTTGGCCTCTTTGCAATTTTCGCCAAGGCTCTTGCCATTCGCTGTGAGTGCTTCTGGATGTGGGATTAAGTCATGACGCATTAATTCGGCAATGACAGCTGGCACACCGCCCGCACGATAATAATCTTCACCCAGATAGGTGCCAGCTGGTTGCAAGTTCAGCAATAGCGGCACGTGATGACCAAGCCGTTGCCACTCATCATTCGTAATTTCGATGCCGAGATGGCGCGCGATGGCATTAATATGGATGGGCGCATTTGTAGAGCCACCAATCGCTGAATTAGCCACAATCGCATTCTCAAAAGCCTGCTTTGTCATAATGTCTGAGGGGCATAAATCCTCCCATACCATTTCAACAATCCGCTCTCCTGTGCGATAGGAAATCTGTCCTCTTTGCCGATATGCCGCGGGAATAGCTGCGGAACCAGGCAATTGCATGCCTAATATTTCGGCTAGGGAATTCATCGTGCTTGCAGTCCCCATGGTATTACAATAGCCGACAGAGGGAACAGCAGACATGGCCAAATCAAGGAAGCCATCACCATCAATTTCGCCAGCAGCCATTAACTCCCGCGCTTTCCACAAAATCGTACCAGAGCCCGTGCGCTCTCCCTCATGCCAACCATTTAGCATGGGACCAACCGAAAGCGCGATTGCGGGAATATCAACGGTTGCTGCTGCCATTAATAAGGCAGGGGTTGTCTTATCACAGCCAATTGTGAGCACCACCCCATCAATCGGATAGCCATACAAAGATTCGACCAGGCTAAGATAAGCCAGATTTCGATCTAGCATTGCTGTTGGGCGTTTGCCGCTTTCTTGAATGGGATGCACAGGAATTTCCAGCGGCACGCCGCCTGCGGCGATGATGCCATCACGGACACGCTTCGCCAATTCTATATGATGGCGGTTGCAGGGTGAGAGATCAGACCCCGTCTGAGCAATACCGATAATGGGCTTGCCATCGCGCAATTCCTCAGGCGTCAATCCATAGTTGAGATATCGTTCAGTATATAGGGCTGTCATCTCTGGATCGTCTGGGTTATTAAACCATTTCCGAGATCGAAGCTCTGCGATATTCTTTTTTGCCTTTGCCATTACTATATCCTTTGCCTTAACACGCCCAGCCGCCATCAATGACATGGGCCTGTCCTGTCACAAACGCACTCTCATCAGATGCCAAATAGACTGCTAAGGCGGCGATCTCATCTGGCTGCCCAATCCGGCCCATAGGCTGGCGGTTAATAAAATCTTGCATCGCTTTATCATGGTCACCTGTGGCAGAGAGGCGATCATGTAATGACGGGCTTTCGACTGTGCCAGGACAGATAGCGTTACAACGTACACCTGATGTCATATAATCGGTGGCCACAGATTTTGTCAGGCCGATCACTGCGGCCTTTGTGACATGATAGATAAAGCGGTTTGGCACACCGGTAACTGATGATACGACTGATGACATATTAATGATGGAGCCTGTTCCTTTTTCAATCATGTAAGGAAGCGCAGCTCTGGTCATGCGATACATGGACCTGACATTCAAATCCATGCCGAAATCCCACTCTTCATCTGTTGACTGAAGCATCGTGCCAGCATGGACAAATCCCGCACAGTTAAACAAGATATCAGGCTTCGTCTCTTCAACACCTGCCAAAACAGATGCGTCATTTCGGACATCTAGGATAAAAGTTCTAATATTGTCATGTGTCAGACTAGACAGCGTCTCTTCGTTAATATCAGTGGCATAGACAAGCGCACCGGCCTCAGCCATCGCAAGTGCGGTTGCACGACCAATCCCTTGCCCTGCGGCAGAGATCAGAGCGGTTTTTCCTGCCAATCTATTTGAAGGGGCCAAAGGTAAGGTCATAACTCACTCCTCATTTGTTTTGTATTTTGCAATGGTATCATGGCGAATATCTATGCCAAGCCCTGCTTTATCAGGCACCGCAATGTGACCCTCCCTCATTTCTAGCGGGGCTGTTGTCAACTCGCGCCTGAAAGGATGAGATGATTGGTCATATTCCAACACAGGCTGTCTGGGGTAAAGTGAGTGATGGCAGTTAGGGATCGCAGCCAACCATTGGACAGAGGCGGCTTGTGCAACTGCGCTCCCCCAAACATGAGGATTCACCTCTACCCCAAAGGACATCGCCAAATTCATTATGTGGCGCGCTGCGGTAAAGCCGCCGCAAGAGCCAATATCTGGCTGGGCGATATCCAACGCCCCTGCAGCAAAAAGTGACCGAAAGCCATAGAGCCCATGTTCATTCTCACCACCGGCAATGGCCATTGGCAAACGCGATCGCAAGGCAACATAACTCTCAATATCTTCTGGCACGACAGGTTCTTCATACCAGCGCAAATCATAGTCTGATAACGCTTCGCCCAAATAAAGGGCCTCTTGGCGGCCATAGGCATGATTGGCATCAACCATCAAACCCACCTCGCGGCTGCCCAATGCGTTGGTAATTGCCTTCATCACCGCAATATCATCTGAAACGCCAAACCCCAATTTCACTTTCATTAAAGAGAAACCATTGTCAAAATGACGCAAAGCTTCTTCTGCTAGGCGGTCCTGCTCTCCCTGCCCTGACAGCCGATAAAACCCAGTGGCATAGGGTTGTAAGCTTGTCCGAAACGCGCCGCCTAATAGCTGGTAGATTGGGACGTTATAAAATTGTCCGGCAATATCCCAGAGCGCGATATCAATACCACTAATGGCAGCCATTACCGCACCTTTGCGCCCAAAGTCGCGTGACCGGTTATACATATCAAACCACAGCCGTTCAGTGTCGAGCGGGTTTTCCCCCTGTAGCAGAGGGGCAAAAGCGTGGGTTATGGCTGCGGCAGCAATTTCGGGCGCTTCTAGCCCCTGGACAAATGCCTCTCCCCAACCGGTCAAACCTGTATTTGTTCTGACCTCAACTAAGGTGGCTGACCTTGTGTGAACCCATCCTTGTGAAAAGGCAAATGGCTCATCGAGAGGTGATTTCACAATATGGATTTTAATATCAGTTATGTGCATATATCCCCTCCCATTTTGCTCTGATAGGCAACGCTCATCATCATTACAGAAATCAGAATGATTGACAAATGACTATCGTCACTTTGTCGAACGCGCTTGACAAAACATAATGTTAGCCAACAAGATTTTTCTAGCAGCACATGACAGCAGGAGGGGCAATGCTGACCGACGCGCAACAAGCACAATTTTTTGACCAAGGCTATGTAGTGGTCAATGATGTTTTTGACCCAGCAGATATTCTGGCCCCCATTCATGCTGAATATAGTGCACTCCTAGATAGCCTAATTGCGAATTGGCAATCGCAGGGGTTGCTCGCCCACCTCGAGAAAGAAGCTGATTTTTACGACAAGCTCCGGCTTTGTTATGAGGCAGGGTGTGATTGGTTTCAGCCGCTTGATATTTCGCTACCAGGCGATACGATCACAGCAGATACACCGATGCATTTTGGGCCAGCTGTTTTCAATATGATCACCTATGCCCCTTTGCTAGATATTGTTGAAACACTCATTGGCCCTGAAATCACCTCAAACCCTATTCAGCATGTCCGGTTAAAACCACCTGCCACATCTTTAAAAGAAGGTGAAATCCGTGCCCATATTACCGCAACGGACTGGCACCAAGATAGAGGTGTCGGCCATGCCGAAGCTGACAGCACAGATATGGTAACGGTATGGATTGCCATCAATGATGCGACACCTGAAAATGGATGCCTACAGGTGATCCCCTTTGACAAGCACGCTTCGCTGTTACCACATTGCGGCAAGTCGCAGACAGCCATTGCAGATGGGTTTATTGATATGACTGCCGCGCGCGCACTTCCAGTAAAGGCTGGCGGCATAGTATTGTTTCATCCTTTGGCCCCTCATAGCTCTTTAGTCAATCAGACGGATCGCTTCAGATGGTCTTTTGATATACGCTTTAATCGCACCGGCCAGCCAACGGGCCGTGCTCATTTTCCTGACTTTATCGCGCGTTCAAAGGCGCACCCAGAGCTAGTATTAACAGACTGGCGGAAATGGAAAGAATTATGGGAAGATGCCAGAGAGAGACTTGCCGACACGCCGCATATCCCGATTCATCGCTGGGCATCTGATGCCCCTTATTGTGCCTGATAATCTGGCTATGTTTTAAAGACACCAGTTTGACCAAAGAAAGCTTTTCCTTATGTCTGATTTCATTCGTCTCCATGCTTCTGATAATGTTGTCACCGCTACGGCATCATTAGAGGTTGGCACTAAGATTGAAACCACTGAGACGACCGCGCTGATCCCTCGTAATCACAAAATTGCCACGCACAACATCTCAAAAGGTGAGGCGATTGTAAAATATGCCCAAATCATCGGCTATGCCTCTGAGGATATTGAAGCAGGCGCGCATATCCACACACATAATGTTGATTTCCGCAATGTTGATGCCACTTACGAATTTGGCACGAATCTGCAGCCCGTTTCCCCTGTCTCACAAGATAAGCAAGATAGCTTTATGGGGTATCGCCGCGCCAATGGAAAGGTTGGCACACGTAATTATATTGGCATTCTGACATCAGTGAATTGCTCAGCTACCGCAGCACGCATGATTGCCTCAGCCTTTGGACCAGCGGAATTAGCTGCCTATCCAAATGTTGATGGAGTAGTGGCCTTTGTGCATGGTACAGGGTGCGGCATGGCGGGACAAGGAGAGGGATTTGAAGCATTGCAACGCGTAATGTGGGGCTATGCTAAGAACCCTAATCATGGTGGTATTGTCATGGTCGGTTTAGGCTGTGAGATGAACCAGATTGACTGGTTATTAGACGCCTATGGGCTGGCGCGTGGCCCATTATTCCAAACCATGAACATCCAAGATAGTGCTGGCCTCGCAGCAACAGTGGAACAAGGCATCGCCATGGTCAAAGAGATGCTGCCAGAGGTAAATAAGAGCCAGCGGGAACCGTGCCCTGCTTCTGAACTGACAGTCGCGCTTCAATGTGGGGGCTCAGATGCCTTATCTGGCATTACTGCAAACCCCGCCCTTGGCTATGCTGTCGATTTACTTGTTGCCCAAGGTGGCACCGCGGTCTTGGCGGAAACACCTGAAATCTATGGCGCGGAACATTTGCTTACCAAACGGGCTGCCTCACAAGAGGTTGGCGAGAAGCTCATCTCCCTCATTCAATGGTGGGAGGATTACACAGCGCGCAATAAAGGTTCAATGGATAATAATCCAAGCCCTGGCAATAAAAAGGGCGGGCTTACAACCATCTTGGAAAAGTCCCTTGGCGCATCTGCCAAAGGGGGGACCACACCGCTGACGGGGGTTTATAAATATGCTGAACCTGTTACAGCACGCGGCTTTACCTTCATGGATTCACCGGGCTATGACCCCGCCTCTGTCACCGGTCAAATTGCTAGCGGATGCAATCTTGTCACTTTTACAACAGGGCGCGGCTCTGCGTTTGGGTCAAAACCATCGCCTTGCATCAAGATAGCTACGAATACGGCAATGTATGAGAAATTAAAACCAGATATGGATATCAATGCCGGCGCCATGCTCACAGAGGGACGCACTCTTGAAGAGATGGGCGAAGAGATCTATCAGATGCTTTTAGATGTAGCATCGGGACAACCCTCCAAATCAGAGGCGCAGGGTCTTGGTGATTATGAATTTGTTCCTTGGCAAATTGGTGCCACGATGTAGGTAAGGGGCCTATTGCTGATGAGCCAAATGGTCATTCATCAACGCTCAGATCATGCGCTTCTTGGCATCGCGCTTATTTTAGCGGCTAATCTGTTTTTCTCGTTTATCGATACAGGGGCGAAATGGCTTGCTGTGGCTAGCATACCTGCGCTGCAGCTCGCTTTTATGCGCTATATCGGTCATTTTGTGATTTCAACATCTTTAATTGGCTCAGGTGGTTTCCACCTTGAACGCTTTATTACACCTCATCTACCTTTGGTTATTTTACGAGCCGTGATGTTGATGCTGGCAACCATACTGAATTTTTGGGCCGTGCGTTATCTTCCCCTGACTTTGACGTCTACCATTTTATTTTCATCACCAATTATCATCTGTCTTTTGTCTTGGCCTTTACTTGGCGAACGTGTTGGCCCCATAAGATGGGTTGCGATACTGATCGGGTTTGCAGGCGTGGTTATTGCCATTCGCCCCTTTGATGAGAGCTTTCATTGGGCCATGATCATCTCGCTCGTCGGGGCTGTGTGTTTTGCGCTCTATTCGCTCCTGACACGGCAATTAGCGGGCAAGGCATCCGTAGATGTGATGCAATTTTATACCGGTGCTATTGGCAGTCTGTGCCTTTTGCCTGTTGCAATCTGGCAGTGGCAATCTCCTGAAACCATATCTGATTGGCTCATAATGATTTCGCTTGGCGTATTTGGTTGGGCCGGTCACCAGCTATTAACGCGGGCCCATGGCTTTGCACCTGCCAGTACGTTAATGCCCTTTGGCTACAGCTTTATTCTGTATCTGAGCGTTTGGAGTTATGTGATTTTTGCCTATCTTCCAGATAAATGGAACCTGATAGGCGGCGCGCTTATTGTAGTATCTGGCATCCTCATTTGGATGAGAGAGCTACAGCGAAGCGCGCCTCACACCTAATCATATTGGTTAGGCATTAGCGCGATTTGAAATGGTCAATCATCTTGGCAACCATTTCGTCTCCCATGCCGTTTTCAATAGCTGCGGACATCTCTTCAATAGCGCCCTTTGCAATGGTATTTGTGATCCCACTATCGCTTAGCATTTGCTGATAATACCCGATATCTTTGGAGCCATTTTTAATGGCAAACGCTAGCTTTGTAGGATCATCCTCCAACGCATAGGCAGACACCATATCCATCATACCAGAATGGTTTGGCCCGGATGACATTACATTATAGACATCTTGACGCGATACACCTGCCTTATCGGCAACCGCATAAATTTCGGCCATCATTGAAGCGCCCGTCATTGACATGGCATTATTTAATAATTTCATGACATGACCCGCGCCTGAGCCGCCAAGATAAAATACATTTTCACCAACCACATCCAACACAGGCTTTGCGTTATCAAAGGCCTCTTTGTCACCAGCTGTCATGATATTGAGTAAACCATCTTTGGCATGTTGCGGTGTACGACCTAATGGCGCATCAAGCATCTGCGCCCCTTTCGCCGCAACTTCTTGCGCTAATTGACGTGTACTCGCAGGCAGAGATGTGCCGAAATCAATTACAATCTTGCCTGAAGATAGACCCGCAATAATACCATCATTCCCGCGCATACGACCTTCGACTGATTGGCTCGTATCCATACACAGCATGATGATATCACTCGCTTCAGCGACCTCTTTCGGGCTGGTCACCTCAGTTGCCCCTCTTGCGCATGCAGCATCAACAGCCTCGCGCGACCGATTGGCCATCACCACCAGCTTGTAACCATTATCCTGCAGGCAAGACACCATGGCTGACCCCATAAGTCCTAGCCCAATAAAGCCGATAACAGGTTGTGTTTCTGACATAATTTTATTCCTTCTTGTTAAATTTGTGCGGCAAGTTGCTGTTCAATCATCCAAGTTGCCTTCAAGCTGGCTGCGGCATCTTCAACCGTAATAAGAGGTGCTTCGCTACCTTGTATGACGGCTCTAAAATGGTCAAGCTGTGCTTGCAAAGGTGTCACTTTGTGACTGTCATGAGATTGTGGTTTGACAGCCCTTCCCCAATCTTCAGCGCCTGCCCAACTAGTTAATGAGGGAAATGAGACAGCGCCTTTGGTGCCTGTAATCCACCACATATCTTGGCCAGTTGTTCCAATATTTGGGTTTTCACCAATACCAGCTTCAAACCCCCATGGTGACAGGGCTGTATCTGAAATAGATATCGCGCCTATCGCACCTGAGGCGAAAGCAATGCTGAGGGCTGCGCTTTCTACACGTGCATCTTGGCGAATATGATTTGTCGCCAATCCCGTAATAGAGACGATTTCGCCCAGAACAAATCGCATGAGGTCAATATCATGGATGGTATTAATCATCACAGGGCTGCCATCAGTGGTGCGCCAATTATTCGCAAAATAACTATCTGGCTTCTTCATCGCCCACATCATAGTGGAGGTTGTGATAGTACCAAATTCGTCAGCCGCAACTCTCTCTCGTAATGTCTGAACAGCTGGATGATACCGACGATGATGCCCAACCAAACAATGGCGTTTAGCCTGTTGCACGAGCGGAATTAACGCATCTGCCTCTTCAGGTGTTGCAGTCACAGGCTTTTCAATTAGCAAATGCCACCCGCGCGCCAATGCCTCTTTCGCATGTTCAAAATGCAAGCCCGTTGGTGTCGCAATAATCACCCCATCAACTGGGCTATCTATGTCATCAAGTGACGCAAAATAGCGATTACCATCATCAAGATGACGAGAGATATCAGGGTCAACGACACCCACTAATTGTAAATGAGGGTCATCAGCAACAAGTTTAACATGCCGGTACCCGATAAGTCCGGCACCCATGATCACTAAATTTACCACGCCCCCACCCTTTATGATTCACGTTGCAACAGAAATAGTTTAACGTGAAGAAGCTATCACTCAACTGCATAGTTATATGCCGCTTTGTTATTGTGGCAAAGCCAATCACGAGGAGCAAATATTATGTTGCCAACAATCTATATAATTGGGGGGATCACCCCTTTTATGGAAGCCCAACTCGTGCCGCACTTCACGCTTATATATGATGCAAAACTTGAAGATAGCGCAAAGTGGCTTGCCGAGCATGGCGCTGATGTCCGCTATGTTTTGACCAATGGACATGATGGGATTGCCTCGGATTATATCGACGCGATGCCACATGTGAAACTTATCTCCAACTATGGTGTTGGCTATGATGCGATTGATGTGTCCTATATGCGTGACAAAGGCATTATTGTGACACATACACCTGATGTGTTGAATGAAGAAGTTGCAACAACTGCCCTTATGTTGATGCTCAGCTGCTATCGTGAATTTCGCTATAATGAAGCCCACGCGAGAACGGGTGCATGGGAAAAAGACGGCAATGCGCGGCTATCTCGTAGCGCTGATAATCGCGTGGTCGGCATTGTCGGCTTAGGCCGGATTGGCACAGCCATTGCCCGCAAATTAGAAGCCTTTAATGCTGAGATTATCTATCATAACCGTAATGAGAAACAGGTACCTTATCGCTATTTTGATAACCTGATTGAGATGGCTGAAGCCGCCGATACACTAATTGCAATCACACCTGGTGGCGCCTCGACTAATGCGCTTATCTCTAAAGAGGTCTTTGAAGCTTTAGGCCCTGAGGGCGTCTTTATTAATGTTGCAAGAGGGTCTGTTGTAGATGAGCCAGCGCTTATTTCAGCACTTGAAACAAAGACCATTGCCGCAGCAGGTTTAGATGTATTTGCCGCAGAACCCCACATCCCTGATCAATTAAAGACATTAGAGAATGTGGTGCTATTACCCCATATTGGCAGTGCCACAGAAGAGACGCGGGCTGCCATGGGACAATTAACCGTTGATAATATCATCTGTTATGAAAAAACCGGTGCTGTTCATACACCGGTTCCTGAAACTGCTGAGATCGCCACAGTGGCTAAACGGGGGTAAGGGACGCTTAGCGTCCCATCCATCCACCATCAACGGTTAAAATCTCACCATTTACATAATCTGAGGCAGCTGATGCCAAGAAGATAGCTGGCCCCGCAAAATCATCTGGTGTCCCCCATCTGCCTTGCGGAATGCGTTCTAAGATTGCGTTATAACGCGCTGCATCATCGCGCAAAGCTTGCGTATTATCTGTTGCAATATAGCCTGGCGCAATGGCATTAACATTCACGCCCTTACCCGCCCATTCATTGGCTAATGCTTTGGTGAGCTGGCCAATACCACCTTTTGACGCTGCATAGCCTGGCACAGTTATCCCACCTTGGAAGGTCAGAAGCGAGGCGGTAAAAATAATTTTACCTGACCCACGTGCAACCATCCCGCGGCCCACCTCACGGCTGAGCAAAAACTGTGCTGACAGATTTACTTCAATGACCTCATCCCACCAATCTGTTGGATGCTCTGCTGCAGGATGGCGTTTGATGGTGCCGGCATTATTCACAAGAATATCTGGCACGATATTTTGTTCCTCTAAAGCTGCTGCAAAGGCCAAGACGGCATCACGGTCTGAGAAATCACATTGATAACCAGTGAAAGACCGGCCCATCGCTGTCACAGATTTTTCAATATCACTTCCAGTAGGCTCTAATGTGGCACTAACACCAATAATATCAGCGCCTGCCTGTGCCAGCGCTTCTGCCATGCCGCGACCAATGCCACGCTTACATCCCGTGACAAGGGCTGTTTTACCGGTTAGGTCAAAGGCTTTTAAAATTGACATTATTCTGCTCCTACTTTGATGAGGCTTTTCAGAGCCGATGGGCTGCTAGCGAGGGACTCAAATGCGCTTTGGACATCATCTAGACCATTGACATCGGTGATGACTGTCTCTGCATCCACGCCACCTGATACCAAGATGGCGATGGCTTTTTCGTAATCTTCCTTTTCATAGACACGCACGCCGATTAATTCTAATTCACGCCAGAAGAAACGGAACATATCGACTTCTGGCTTTTTGGCGTGAATAGCGACCATAACAATACGGCCTTTCGTCGCCGCGCAATCTGTCATGGCATCTACACCTGGCTGTGTACCAGATACTTCAAACACGACATCGGCACCTTTCTGACCTGTTTTCGCATTCACAGCGGCAACCAAATCTTCTTCTGCCGGATTGATTGTCTCAAACCCAAGTTTTTGCGCAATTTCAAGCCGGAACGGATTGACCTCTGAGATGGTCACTTTACCACCCGCATCTCGCGCAACCATAGCCACCAATACCCCAATTGGCCCGCCGCCAATAACCAGCACATCTTCACCTGCCTGAAGCCGTGATAATCGAACATCATGACAGGCGACGGCAACGGGCTCGATAAGGGCGGCATGATCCATCCGTATGTCATCTGGCAAATGGTGCAATGTATGGGCAGGCACATTCCAAATATCTTGCAATGCGCCATCTGTATCCAAACCCAAAAACTTTAGATTATGACAAACATGTTCATGCCCAGCATGACAGGCCGGACAATCACCGCAATGATCAAGGGGACGCACAACCACTTTCTGTCCCACCTCAAAGCCTGTTACCTCATCGCCTATCGCATCTACGATGCCTGACATTTCATGTCCAATAACGCGCTCAAAACCAACACGCCCATCCATATGACCGGCATAGACATGCATATCTGTCCCACAAATTCCAACATAGGAAATACGCACGGCGACTTCGCCGGCTGCGGGCGCAGAGTAAGGTTTTTGTTCAACCGTAAATGTTTGATTGCCGCGATAAAAGGCAGCTTTAATCATTTGGTCTGTCATAATGTTAATTCATCCTTTTCATGCCAAATTCTGGCTTATGAACGCAGATCTGCGGCTTTTAATTTATCCCAATCAAATGTGACACCAATCCCAACTTCCTGCGGCGCAACCGCCATTGCATCTTCTACCACAAGGGGGCGGGTTGTGTATTCATCAATTGGGAAGCTATGCACTTCTAACCATCCAGAATGGGACTGTGATGACATTAGGCTGACATGCAATTCCTGCATCCCATGACTGCAAACGGGAATATTGTGCGTTTTTGACAAAGCAGCCACGCGCAACCACCCTGTAATACCTCCACAATTTGACGCATCAGGCTGAATAAAGGACAGACCTGCATCTGCAAAGGCATATTCAAATTCATGAATGGTATGTAAATTTTCCCCCATCGCAAGCGGGATAGAGGTGGCCTCAGCAATCTCGCGATAGCCATGATAATTATCAGGGATGGTTGGCTCTTCAAACCAGAGCAAGTCAAACTCCTGAAAGGCCTTTCCTGCGGCAATCGCCTGTTCGACTGATAATGAGTAATTGGCATCAACCGCAAACGCGATATCTGGTCCAATAAACTCACGAATAGCGGCTATTCTCTCAATATCAGTCTGCAACTCTGGCTGACCAATCTTGATTTTCACGCCATTAAAGCCGCGCGCAAGATACCCTTCTGTTTGGCGCAATAATTTTGGCAAATCAAAATTTAAATCAATGCCGCCACAATAAGCTTTGCATCTATCTGAGGCGCCACCTGCTAGTTTCCAAAGGGGTTGTCCTGCTGCATGACATTTTATATCCCATAATGCGATATCCACAGCTGAGATAGCGAATGAGGCAATCCCGCCTCTTGCGACATAATGAACATGCCAGCCCATACCATCATAGAGCCCTTCAATATCATCAGCATCTTGCCCCATAAGATAGGGTGTCAGATCATGATCAATCATGGCTTTGATGGCATAGCCTCCCTTCCCACCTGTGTAGGTATAGCCTGTTCCCTCATGCCCATCGGCGGTGCGAATGGTAACGGTCACTAGCTCAAAATGCGTATGATCGCCATGCTTTGCATCGGTTAACACCTCAGCAAGAGGCACATGGAAAAGTTGTGAGGAAATATCTGTGATAATTGCCATGACTGACCTGTGAAATATTGCTCGCTAGGGTTATGCGCAATATGGCGCATCAGACGCCCAGCGATGTTGTGGGATATGATCGGCACGCGCCAATCTATAGCGCGTATCTTCCCATAATGACCGCCATTTTTTCCAATCTTTTAATTCTGCGTCAGGATTAGATTTTGACCGCGCAATAAATTCAGGGAATTGACTGCGGCCCGTGGGTTGTCCTGTCACATTAAAGCGCAAATCAAAAGACCAGCGAAATTCAGAACTAATGTTGGGACGTGAGCAATGTGGCGTTAGTGGATGAAAGATAACAGCGCCGCCAGCTTTCACAGGGACAGGCACAACCTCATCAGTTGGAATAAAGGGATCTGCTATCCCCACTTGATTACGGGTGCAATGCGGCAACATCTCTTGATATTTACCTGAGGCTACCTGCAGGCATCCATTTTCGAGTGTGGCATCAGTGATAGCCATCCAAACCGTAAAAAATGTTGTATGATCGGCTTCTGGGAGAGTTACGCCCATATCTTGATGCCAATCAGTAGCGATTACATGAGCGCGCTTCTCATCACCGTCCACTAAATTTTGTGGTGGTTTAATCCGCACATGTTGAATCGGGTTTGAAGTGATTTCTGGGCCAATCAAGGCTTCAGCAAGATCAAGGACGTTTTTATGTGTCACCATATTGAAAGTGGCTGGACCAAAATGCATAGGTGTCTCATCAGAAATATCATGATGAGGCAAGCTAATATCAAACGGCTGATACCAGTCAAAACCGCCCTTATAACAGGCCGTTAACTTGTCCCAAAAACCCCAATCAGATGCGGCGTCTGGCACCAACCCTTCTGTTGCCCATTGGTCATAATGCCGATCCATCAGTTCGGCATATTCCTCCCTAATCGCAGATAGGCATGCCTCATCTAGTAAGTTTTCAATGACTAAAAACCCGTGTTGATTAAACTGCTCTATCTGCGCTTGTGATAACATGTAGCCCTTATTCCTATAGCAAGATTGTGACAATAGATGGCCAAATCAACAAGATTGATAGGGCAATCAGCTGTACACCGATGAAGGGCAGGAAGCCGCGGAAGATATCTGTTAATGAGATATGCGCTGGCGCAACTGACTTCAAATAGAAGGCAGCAGGGCCAAAAGGCGGCGACAAGAAGCTGACCTGCATATTCATACAGAACAGAACCCCAAACCAAACTGAAAGATGCGTAGGAGATAATTGGCCAATAAAGCCAATCTCTTCAATCGGCAAGCGTTTCACAATCGGTAAGAAGACAGGAATGATCAACAACACAATCCCGACCCAATCCATGAAGGCACCCATAAAGAGCAGGATGAGCATCATCGTAAGCAAAACAAGCATTGTTGGCATTTCAGCACCAACAATTAATTCTGCGATATAGGCTGGGCCACCAGCTAGCGTATAAGCACCTGACAATGCAGCCGCCCCGACGGTAACCCAAATAATGGTACCTGTTGAGCGCAGGGTCCGCATCAGGCTGTCCCATACCAATGCGACCGATGCCTCACCTCTGAAAGCGGCAATGATAAAGACAGCCAAAGCCCCCATACCAGCCGCTTCTGTAATCCCCGTCACACCGCCATAAATAGAGCCAAGTACAACCCCAATCACAGTTAGAGGCGGCACAAGACCTTTCCCATGTTTCCAGCCTTCCTTGGTGCGCTCTTTGCCAAATCCATAAAATGAAATAGCCAGCGCAGCAGCAATGACACCAATGAGCGTTGGCAAATCACTGACCATCCCCATGAAGAGTGGTTCAAAATCCTCCATCTCAGGGTTATTGCGGCCCGTAGCAGTCAGGAAGAGAGTCCGGATAAGAAAGAGCCCTGTAATACCGGCGACAATCAGGCTGACAAAGCTGCCAAACATGAGCATCTTTTCTCGCCCTTCAGGATCACCCTCTCTTGGCTCTGGCAGTGGTGCCAATGTCGGGTTCATCTGAGTGCGGATGACGATATATAAGATGATGAAACTCGCAAGCATCGCGCCTGGAATGAACGCGCCTGTGAATAGCGATTTAATGGAGGTTTCTGTGATCAAACCATAGATGATCAAAACAATCGATGGTGGGATCATCGTCCCAAGCGAACCTGATGCACAAATCGTACCGATCGCCAAATTCTGGTTATAACCAAGACGTAACATTTGCGGCAAAGCAATCAGACCAAGAAGCACGACCTCACCGCCGATAATCCCTGACATTGCGGCCATGATCACAGCCATCAATGAGGTGACAATGGCAATCCCCCCTCTCACGCGGCTAAGCCAGAAATCAAGAGAATCATACATCTGCTTGGCAACGCCTGAACGCTCTAATAATGCCGCCATAAAGATAAAGAGAGGCACCGATATCAGGACATATTCGGTCATCAAATCGAATATTTTCTGGGTTAAGATATATAACGGCCCAGTGCCAGGACGCCCTGTGAGAAGCCCCTCGCCAAAGCTAAACGGATTTAGAAGTAGGTTCGGCTCAAACTTCATCACCATAACAAGCAAGGCCAAAACCGCAGAGGCAAAGCCAAGCGGCATGCCAATGCCAAGTAAGAATATGAGTGAGACAACTAAGACTAGTGAAATAATACCGACGTCCATTATTTTGCCTCCACACTGCGCTTAATGGCTTCTAATTCATCCTTGTCAAGAGAGTCACTTGTATGAACCTCTGGCACTTTGTGCCAATCAGCAATGAGGTTGATCACGGCTTGGATAGCAATCAAAGTGACAATGATCAGGATCATAGGCTGAATCGTGGCCGGGATCGGTGGATCAAAGGCTGTCCCAAACATTTCCCATTTGTAGAATTTAATGATGAAGACCTGTGCATAGCTTCCGAAAACAAGGAAGAAGGCAAAAATGCACAATAATAATACGGATAACACATCAAATGACTTTTGTAGCCAACGCGGCACAATATCATAGAGAATGAAAATGCGGATATGGCTGCGCTGCTGCATCGCATAGAGGCCAGAACACAGGAATACATACCCTGCGATCCACAATGTTAACTCATTCGCCCACAGGGTTGGGGCTTCGACAACATATCGCAAAAACACCTCATAGAGCATCACTGATGTCATCGAAATAATCATGATCATGGTAATGCGCCCAAAGAACAGAGCCACACGATCAATGGCGCGGAACTCTTGAAGCTCCATCGCCGCAACACGCAAGTTACGCGCACCAAGTACAAACAGAACTGGCAAAGCTAGGAGGGCAAACCAATCAATAATATCTGTGAAGCCACCAAATAGACTTGGAATGTTGGGGGTTACATCCTTGCGAAGCGCAAGTTGACTCATCTGATCATACAAGCTTTCGTTTGCTGGCGGGATAAAATCCAAAAGGTAGGATGGTGTATGCCATACCGCCCATCCGGCACAGGCAAAAAAAGCAAACGGGTAAAACCATTCAAGCAGAGTGCCCGTTTTCTCTTCAGGCAATTCTGCTTTCGTCTCAGTTTTCTTCGACATTTCCCCCCCTTTGCCGATCACCAATTATTACATGTTTAAAAATATTATTTAGGTAAGAAATCCTGTGGCAAACAGCGCCTGCCACAGGAGTAAGATGCTTGAAAAGGCAAAGCTTATTTCATTGCGCCTAGGTCAACAAGGAAGTCGATATGGCTCTGTAGTAGGGCCTTCGCTTCTGGTGTTGTAGCGAACTCTGTCCAGCCCTTCTTCACAGCGGCACGGAACTTTGCTAGCTCTTCTGGTGACCATTCGTAAAGGTTAATACCCTTAGCACGAAGATCTTTCGCTGTTTGTGCGTTCTTCACTTCGTTGATTGTTGCGTTATGTAGTGCCAATGAATCCATAGCAACTGTCATGATACGCTTGTGGTTGTCTGGCATTGCGTCCCATACATCCTTGCGGCAAGCAAGGTGGTCAGCTGGCATTGAGTGGAAGCCAGGGAAGTTTGTATGCTCAGCAATATCATATAGACCAAGGCCTACATTGTTTGTGAGGTTGGCAGCATCGGCACCGTCAATGATACCTGTTTCAAGCGCTGTAAAGATCTCGTTAAAGTCCATCACGATTGGTGATGCGCCAAGGTTAGCAAAGACCTTTGTTGCCAAACCTGGAGGTGAACGGAACTTCCAGCCTTTAAAATCTTCAACATTACGGATTGGGGCAGTTGAAGAAAGTGATTCTGGACCAGGGATCCACCAACCAACAAATTCCATATTATACTTGTTGTACAATTCGTTTACTGCTGATCTACCACCGCCATGAAGCATCCATGACATTTGCTGATACGGGTTTGAGTAACCACCCATCAAGTCACCTGCAAATTGGAAGGCAGGGTTCTTACCAGTTTGATAAGCGCCACCTGTCATGTCGCAATCAAGAATACCTGTCGCTGCAGCATCAAATGTTTCTGCTGATTTTACAACGGCTGAGGCATAGAACATTTCAACTTCGATCTCGCCATTTGACATGGCTGTGATGTCGTCGATGTATTTCATCGCCATCTGACCAGACAATGTCTCTTGTGAGAAGTGTGTCTGAATGCGCAGCTTTGTTGTGGCTGCAGAAGCTGACAAGGCTGTGCCAGCTACGATAGCAGCAGTTGAAGCCGCGATCGTTAGATGTTTCAATAAAGTCATAAATTCCTCCCGAGAACTAACTTTTGTTATGCCTACTTTTTGTAAACACTGTCAAAACGCTAGCCGCTACGAACAGAGAGCGTCAACGTAAAAATGAAGATTTTTGATTAGAAAATATCACATAACCGATATTTTGAGCGATCTTTGCGACATACCCCCTAAGGGCTAAGCAAAGCTATCGTTAAGACACGAGACAAGGACAGCGTCATTTTCTTTACTTTAGCGCCCTCAAGATCCTTGCCCTTTTTTGACCTGCTCTCGATAGAGGGTAAACAAGCCAGAAGAAATGATGATGATTCCGCCAAGCCAGGTTAGCCCGTCAGGTAAGTGACCGAACAGCAGATAGCCATATATCGCTGTCCAGATAAGAATCGTATAATGCATCGGTGCAACAACAACCGCCAGCCCCTGTTGGAAAGCTTTTATGACCAATATTTCGCCAACCCCTCCTAAGACAGAGAGGACAATCATGAGCATGATGATTGTCCAGCTTTCAGGGGCCTCCCACACCATGTAGGCGGCGGGGCACAAAATCACAAAACTTACGATAGCGGTATAGCAAATAGTGGTTGCCACAGAATCAGAAGACGCCAAATAGCGCGAAATGATTTGCCGAATCGCAAAAAATATACAGGCGATTAAAGGCAGCAACAGAAACCAATCAAAGCTCTCAAATCCCGGCCTAATAATTAGTAACGTCCCGCCAAAACCGACAAATACCGCACTCCACCGATAAATACCTACCGGCTCTTTGAGGAATAGAGCGCCAATAACCACAACAACTAAAGGTGCCACAAATGTCACTGCGGTGGCATCAGCAAGCGGCACATAAGAGATACCAAAAATAAAAAAACAAGCAGATAGCGCGGCACATATGCCACGAGCAGATTGCAGCAGCCTATGCTCTGTCACGAGAATAGCGGCGCTAGTGCGGATGAGAAAATACACCGCGACTGCCAGCAGGCCAGTCTGACGCACCCAGACCACTTGAAGCGGGTGATGATATTGCGTGAGATATTTTGCCAAGGCATCCAAAATGGCAAAGATAAACATCGCGGACAACATCAATAGCGCCCCATTCAAATTTTGACGTGATGTTGGCTGAGTAGCAGATTGCGAGGTGGCAGTGGCTTGAAGTGTCATACGATAATTTTATCATGCAATCAGACAGAAAAAGAAAGCAGAATAAATAATGGCGCCTTCTTTGTAATCGAATCATAATTTAGCTATGAGATTTATACCTGCCGCCATTATCCCATCTCAGACTGGCTAGAAATCATGACCATACCTCCCCACAAGACACCCTATCGCACGCTCTTATCAGCCTGTTATGACCTTTATGAGACGGAAGCTGCTTTGCGTGATTTTGCCCCTCTGCCAGAGGTGTGTGACGCGCAACAGATCACGCCGAAACTGCACCCTGCATGTGCGCATTTCCTGAACAGTGATAGCACAGCTCCTGCACAATATAAGGCGTTTGAGCACGCGATAAGAGAAGCGGCACCAGCCTTAATATGGCCGCATATTTATCACCCTAGCGCCGACCAACCAGATGATATTGATTTTCGCTTTACTGACCGCTTAGCCACCTGTGAGATTATTGGCTATGATGCGCCTTTCACCTCTGAGGAAATGCATCTTTATTTTGTCTATCTGCCGCCAGATACCTTTTACCCGTGGCATAAACATCCTGCAGAAGAGTTATATTTTATCCTGTCAGGAGGTGCGATTTTCCAACGAGAGAACAAGCCTGACCAGACACTCACTTCAGGCGATCATATCATCCATGAGACACAAGAGGCGCATGCCATTCAAACAACTGATGCGCCGCTCGTCAGCCTTGCTGTATGGCGCAATCATCTTGGCATTATGCCAGATTTGATAGCAAACCCACATCGCTAGCCGAGATAAGGGGCGGCAGCAGGGCGGCGGGTCATTTTTTGCGGCTCTTCCATGTGCCACCATAATGATAGCTATCAGGAAAGGCCGCTTTGATTTTGAGCAGGCAGGACCCGCATAAAAAGACCCAACCTGCTACCGTGCCATAGCGGCATCGATACAGCGCCTCGCTGGGCTTATCACAGTCATGACAGTTTTTTGCCCTGACTCGCATCAGATTATTACGAGAGCACCAGCCAGGAAAAGAGGCCGATAAAAACAAGAGAGGCCAGAATGGATAGAGCCCTCTGAGTCACTTTCGCCTTTTTCGATGCCGCAGCGGGGCTGACCAAATGGGGGAAATAAGTTTCCATGAACGCCTCCTCTTACTGTTCTTCTTACGAAGCCTTTAACAGAGGGGACCATTTCAAGGGGCTATCAAAACCAGATATAGGCGCACTTCCCCGCCCCTCTCATCAACCTCATCTTATTCCCTTGGCGGCCTGCGCAAATTCAGCAGCCGCAGCGTTCGTCAATTCATCTGTGAGAAGTGCCTCTGCAATAGCAGGTGCAATGGTAAAATGTGTTAAGCCTTCAGCGGCCAATTCCACCATCTGTTCAACAGACCGTAAGGAGGCGACAAGTATTTTGACCGGAGATGATAGTGTTTCTCTTATGGCATGCATCTGCAATAAATGCTGTGTGGCATCAAGGCCCGCTTCTGCCATCCGGCCATAATATGGTGCAATAAAATCAGCGCCTAATTGATGCGCAATTATATATTGCTTGGCGTGATAACAAGCGGTCATCAACACATCATAGCCTTGTTGTTTTAGCATAGCGGCAAGCGCAATCCCTTCACGTGTCAACGGAACTTTGATGATGATCTTTATTTGATATGCTTGTGCATCACCCAGTCGCTCTTTTGCAAAGGCAAGCGCCTTATCTGAGGTATCAGGGACCTGTATGTGCAGCTCTTTTGCCCGAAGAGATGAGGCGGTTTCAATCACATCACGCCACTGAATATCCCCATAATCTAGCCCTGCTCGTTGAGCGAGTAGCGGATTGGTTGTGATGCCATAAAATAATCCTGTCGGCATTAAAGCCTGCCAGCACTTTATATCAAATGTATCAAGATAAATCTTCAAAGCCGCAGTCATTCACACAAATCTCCTATCTCATCACAACCATATGAAAACTGCGCCAGCTATTCAAGCAAAGTGAGGCGGGGTATCATTACGCCTCACGCTCTTTATATTAAGGGAGCGAAGGCAAGATTTTCATGGCAGGGCCAACATCTGACTTGTCAGGCGAGATGATGCAAGGCTCTGGTATGATTATTTACCGCGCTAGTTCATTAGAAGAAGCAAAAGAATGGGCAGAAGGCGACCCGATGCATAGCCAAAATGTAAGACGTTTTGTCATACGCAAATGGCTAGTGAATGAATGTACCCCTGCCATCATTTCAGATGTCAAAAAAATACGTGACTCTTAGCGCGTTCTATTGAACGCGTCCTCTTATCAGTCTTTTTACGAGGATTGAGAGAAAAAGACCTGGCATATAGAGTCCGCATCTCAGGATTGACTGCCAAAGCAAGAACAAAGCAAAAAACACTTGCCGAAGGGGTTCAAGGTGGCAAGAAGTTAAAGCCTAAGAAGGCGACAAAGCAAAAACCCTCAAAGAATAAAGAGTGAAAAGATTTTTAAATGAAAAGCAGAGTCGCGCGAAACACAGCGGAGGACTTCGATTTTATTCGTGTAGAGAAAAAGTGGTGCCCGGGGGCGGATTCGAACCACCGACACGCGGATTTTCAATCC
>WTJA01000035.1 GCA_011524995.1 Alphaproteobacteria bacterium
CTTCATTATAGAGCCCTAATTCAGCGCGCGCTGTTTCAGCTAAAATATCACTATCAACCTGATCAGACCGCATGAGAGCGATGCGATGAGACAGAACAGCATTTTCTTTTTGCAATTGCGCTAGTTCTTCACGTGCCATGATAATTTGTCTGTCAAGCGCTTGGCGTGCGACAAGCCCCCTATCACCAACAAAAGTGTGAAACCCGAAAAAGAGCGTAATAACACCGACCGCCAACACACCGGTGAAAGCTGACAATCCACGCCAAGAGGAGGAACTCGCCCCTAATATAACTCTAGCCATAATATTCGCACCATAGTTGATCTTATGGCCAGTGAATCAAAAGCCGATTCGCACGTCAAGAGAAAAAGCGCGAATCGGCTGATATAAAACAGTTTTATAAGGAAAGACCCTTAATTTATCGAAGGATTGATGCTCCGCCATAGGCCGCATTCAAACCAAGTTCTTCTTCGATACGCAAGAGTTGGTTGTATTTTGCCAATCTATCAGAGCGTGACAAGGCGCCTGTTTTAATCTGGCCAGCATTGGTTGCGACAGACAAATCAGCAATAAAGCTATCTTCTGTTTCACCAGAACGATGCGAAATAATAACACCAAAGCCTGCCTTTTGTGCCATTGAGATGGCCTGCATTGTCTCGGTCAAAGTGCCAATCTGGTTCACTTTAATCAAAATGGCATTGCCTGCTTTCTGCTCAATCCCTTTTGCGAGACGCTCAGGGTTAGTCACAAACAAATCATCACCAACGATTTGCACATCTGCGCCAACTTTGGCAGTTAGCGCCTCAAAACCAGCCCAATCATCTTCATCAAGCGGATCTTCAATTGATTTAATGGGGAATTTGCCACAGAGATTAGCCCACACATCAATCATCTCATCCGATGATAATGTGCGCCCCTCTCCGGCTAGATGGTAGCTGCCATCTTGACAGAATTCGGTAGCGGCAGCGTCAAGCGCGATAACAACATCGTCGCCTAATTTATAATTTTTAGCTTCAACCGCTTTCGCAACAAAAGAAAGCGCCTCATCCATACCTGCGATGGCTGGCGCAAAGCCACCTTCATCACCAACAGCCGTTGAATAGCCTGCCTCTGACAGCAGTGACTTTAGCTGGTGAAAAATCTCAGTGCCCATACGGAGGCCATCACTAAAGGTATCTGCGCCAACCGGCATAATCATGAATTCTTGGATATCTAGCGCGTTATCAGCATGCGCACCGCCATTCAAGATGTTCATCATCGGTACAGGCAACTGATTAGCATGAATGCCGCCCAAATAGCGCCATAGCGGCATAGCACAGCTATCGGCTGCAGCTCTTGCTGTAGCTAAGCTTACACCCAAAATAGCGTTGGCGCCTAAGCGGCCCTTATTTTCTGTGCCATCAAGCGCAATCAAATCACGGTCAAGGCCCTCTTGATCAAAGGCATCTGCCCCTGAGAGCGCATCATAAATTTCGGAATTCACAGCATCTACAGCCCCTTGGACTGATTTGCCATTATAAATATCCTTATCACCATCACGGCGCTCAACGGCTTCGTAAGCACCTGTAGATGCACCAGATGGGACTGCAGCACGCCCAACTGAACCATCATCCAAAATAACATCAACCTCAACGGTCGGGTTGCCTCGTGAATCTAGAATTTGGCGGGCGTGAATATCGAGAATAGATGACATGAGAAAGCCTCCCTATTTGTCCCCAAGGTTTTAAAATTAAGCGTTACCATGCGCAGCTTGCGCAATGGCTGATAAATGTTGCAGCAAATTCGGCAATTCAGGCAAAGGCAACATATTGGGGCCGTCTGACGGTGCATTATCCGGATCTTCATGTGTTTCAATGAACAAACCCGCTACCCCGACAGCTACCGCTGCGCGCGCGAGAACTGGTACAAATTCACGCTGACCACCAGACGCCCCACCAAGGCCACCAGGTTGCTGAACGGAATGAGTGGCATCAAAAATTACGGGATAACCAGTCTCTGCCATTTGCGGTAGTGAGCGCATATCAGAGACAAGCGTATTGTAGCCAAAGCTTGTACCGCGTTCTGTGAGCAAAATGCGCTCATTGCCAGCATGGGCAATTTTAGCCGCAACATGTGTCATATCCCAAGGCGCGAGGAATTGCCCTTTTTTGACATTAATCACGGCACCTGTCTTTGCCGCTGCGACCAATAGGTCCGTCTGGCGGCATAAAAAGGCTGGGATCTGCAAAATATCAACCTGCTCTGCGACAGGCGCGCATTGTGCCTCACTATGAATATCAGTGAGAACGGGGCACCCAAATTCTGATTTGACGCGCGCCAAAATGGCGATACCTTCCTCAAGGCCAACACCCCGTTTGGCAGAGGCTGATGTCCGGTTTGCCTTATCAAAAGATGATTTATAGATGGCTTTCATCCCTGCCGCATCAGCGGCCTTCATGATCGCTTCAGCATGGCGGAGCGCGTGATCCAACCCTTCAATCTGGCATGGGCCTGCAATCAGCGTCAAAGCGCTGTGAGAGCCAATAGCAATATCTCCAACTGTGACTGGTTTCATCTTGTCACCTCATTCATAGATAATTCGTACGAGTCTCCCAAAAAGAGACTAGCTAAATAGCGCTTCTTGGCGCCCTTAGACTAAACGCGAGCGTTCTTTTGCGGCGTTAACAAACCCTGAGAATAAAGGATGCGGCTCAAACGGACGCGATTTTAATTCAGGATGGAATTGCACAGCAATAAAGAATGGGTGGTCGGGACGCTCAACAATTTCAGGCAAGCCGCCATCTGGTGATAATCCTGTAATCTGAAGCCCTGCCTCAGCCAGCATATCTTTATAGCCGACATTGACCTCATAGCGATGACGATGGCGCTCAGAGATATTCTGCGTGCCATAAACACGGTGCGCTAATGAGCCTTCTTCTAGAACACACTGATAGGCGCCCAGCCTCATTGTCCCGCCAAGATCACTCTCGCTATTGCGAGTTTGCACTTCATTGCCGACATTCCATTCGGTCATCAACCCAACGAGTGGGTTATCAGCTGGCCCAAATTCTGACGATGTGGCTTGCGGATCACCTGCAATATTACGCGCTGATTCTAGCACTGCCATCTGCATCCCAAAACAGATCCCAAGATATGGCACCTTATGTTCTCTTGCAAATTGGATGGCACGGATTTTACCAGCTGAGCCGCGCTCACCAAAGCCACCAGGCACCAAAATCGCATCAGCAGATGAGAGATGTTCTGCAATCACCGTATCATCATCTGTTTCTAACAGCTCTGAATCAAGCCAGGTAAGCTTCACACGTTGGTGATTGGCAATGCCGCCATGCGCCAATGCTTCGCTGAGCGACTTGTAGGAATCTTGCAGTGAGACATATTTCCCCACAATGGCGATATTGACCTCACCCTCTGGGTTGTTGATAGCATGATTGATATCTTGCCACCGTGACAGATCAGGCGTTTTATCTTCCAAACCAAAATGACGGCAAATCTCTGTATCAAGCCCCTGCTCATGATAGGCAAGCGGCACTTCATAAATATTTGATACATCATTTGCCAAAATGACTGCTTCACCGCGCACATTACAGAACAGGCCAATTTTGCCGCGTTGTTCGTCTGGTAATTCATGCTCTGTCCGGCACAGCAGCACATCAGGCTGAATCCCCACTGACTGCAATTCTTTCACTGAATGCTGTGTTGGCTTTGTTTTTAGCTCGCCTGCTGCTTTGATGTAAGGCAACAGTGTGACATGAACAAAACAGCTTGCCTCACGGCCTAGCTCATTCCCCAACTGGCGAATAGCCTCAAGGAAGGGTAGCGATTCAATGTCGCCAACTGTGCCACCAATTTCACACAGCACAAAATCTTCATCATCTAAATTAGCTTTAACAAAGGCCTTAATGGCGTCTGTTACATGCGGGATCACCTGGATTGTGGCCCCCAGATAATCACCACGACGTTCCTTTGCCAACACATCAGAATAGATACGACCCGTTGTCACATTATCAGTGCGGCGATTACCAACACCTGTGAAACGCTCATAATGCCCCAAATCAAGGTCAGTTTCTGCCCCGTCATCTGTGACGAACACTTCGCCATGCTGAGTAGGCGACATTGTGCCAGGGTCAACATTCAAATACGGGTCAAGCTTTCGCAAACGCACCTTATAGCCGCGTGCTTGCAACAACGCGCCAAGCGCGGCTGACCCTAGTCCTTTACCAAGAGATGAGACGACGCCGCCGGTGATGAAGATAAAACGGGTCACTGGCACCGCCCCCTAAAAGTGAAGTCGATGTCTGATAGCCAGTTTTTCATCATGATTATTGCCCTGTAGGTACAGCTGGCGCGGCTGGCGCCTGTTCTGAGGACACAGCAGGTGTTGAATTTAACACCTCATCAACGATCGAGGTTGGCTTTGTGCCTGCCCCGGCTAAAATCGCAAGACCGATTGATGTTAAAAAGAAACATGTTGCCAGAACAGCAGTTGCTTTAGTCAAAAGATTAGCGGTGCCGCGGGCCGTCATAAAGCCGCCACCAGCGCCGCCACCGCCGCCAATACCCAAACCGCCGCCTTCGTTGCGCTGCAGCAATACCAGCCCGACGAGCGCGAGCGCGATTAGTGTATGAATGGTCAATAAAACGGTTTGCATGCTAAATCTGCCTCATCTTTTAACGAGGGATGTTCTATCCTAAAGTGGGCCCTTTGGACAAGAAAAAAATCGAATCCCCTCATCCGCCGATAAGAGATTATCAACTTGCCTGCTTCTACCGAGACTGGATGGCTTTCGCATGAGCCGCAATAGCACGCATTTCGTCTATCTTAAGACTCGCGCCACCAATAAGAGCGCCATTTACATCTGGAAGCGCCAAAATCTCTGCCGCATTACCAGCATTCACAGACCCCCCATAAAGCAAAGGAGGCACAAATGCAGCGCCGCATTGAGAGGTTAAATGCTCTGCCATCTTAGCATGCATTGCCTGAATATCTTCTGGGCTTGCCACCTCGCCTGTTCCAATTGCCCAGATTGGCTCATAGGCGATAATCACAGACTCCCATTTTGTAATATTGTGTAAGGCCGCAGATAGTTGAGTGGTGACAATATTTTCTGCCTGGCCTGCTTTCCTATCTGCAAGTCCTTCACCGACACATAATATGACGGTGAGGCCAGCATTGTGTGCGGCTTGAATTTGTGCCGCAACCTGCTCGTCGCTCTCACCATGATTTTGGCGGCGTTCAGAATGACCCGCAATCACAAATGACGCGCCTCCAGATTGCAACATCTTAGCACTGATATCACCGGTATGTGCCCCAAATTCCGCGGGATGGCTAGCTTGCCCGCCCCAGTTAAGCGCGCTACCCTCACTTGCTTGTTGAAGCGCCGCCCCATAAAGCGCCGGCGGACACACAATAAAAGACACATTATGTGCTTGGTACTCATCAGCTAACTGGCGATAGGCATCAGCAAGATGCTGTGCCTCTGCTGCCGTCAGATTCATTTTCCAATTTGCGGCTAACAAAACCGTCATCTGTCACAATCCTTTGCACGAAATAGGGCCTAAAATAGGGGTGATTTGCATACGCTGCCATTATACCATGATATTTTTCAACTTTATAGCGCCATTAGCCATTGAATTTTGCCAGAGTTGCTATGTATAGTGGCCTCTGATTTATGCATAAAATGTCAGAGAGTTATCATCATGTTACGATCCATGCGCGAAGGTGCCAAATCACCAATTATGAAAGCGTTCCTTCTTTTCTTAGCGGGGGGCTTCGCATTATGGGGCATTGGCGATATCACATCCGGATCATTTGGCGCCGGCAGCAAAGCCGTCAGTGCAGGTGACAAATCAATCTCAACAACCGAAGCGGCGATTGAATTTGATAGAGCCCGCCGCAACCTAGCACCAGGCTTGAGCATTGGTGAAGCATTGCAAACGCCGATTATGGATGAGGTGATGGGCGCCTTAGCTCGTAAGGTCTTGTTCTCTGCGGAAGCTGATAGATTGGGCCTTACCGTCACAAGAGAGATGCAAACCAAAGCCATCCGTGACGAGCGCGCTTTTCAAGATGAATTTGGCAGTTTTGCAGAAGGTCGTTTCCTTCAGACATTGCAGCAGCTTGGTTACAGCGAAGAAGATTATCTCACACGCTTAACGGAAACCCTTGAGCGTGACCAAATCATGGGCGCTGTATCTGCAGCCGCTTTATACCCCTTTTATGCCGCCCAAACACTAGCCGCGTATCAATTAGAAGAGCGCGCCATTGCGTTCCAAAGCTTTGCGGTTGACGCCTCAGCTGTAGCAGCGCCTTCTGATGCTGAATTGAGCAGCTATTACAATGAAAATCAGAGTAGCTATGATGCGCCTCTGTTGCGTCAATTTGATGCTATCATCCTTGATCCAGAACAGTTAGAGGCTGAGATCACCATCTCTGATGCTGCGCTCCAAGATAGCTTTGAATTGCGCCGTGATGAGTTTATTACGCCAGAAACCCGTCGTCTTAGCCAGATGGTATTTGATAGCCAGCAAGCCGCTGATGACGCCCTTTCTGACCTCTCATCTGGCAAAGAGTTCGCTGTTGTGGCAGCTGACCGTCTTGGCTGGACTAGCGATGACATTGCGCTTGGTACATTACGCCAAGACGCCATTGCCGCTGATTTGGCTGATGCTGCCTTTGCCGCTGATGAAGGTGACGTAGTTGGCCCCATTGAAACCGCCTTTGGTTTCCATATTCTTGCCGTCGATGAAATTATCGCTGGCGGCGATGCTAGCTTTGAGGATGTAAAAGGCGCTTTGGCTGCTACATTGCGGGCTGAGCAAGCGCTTGACCTTGTATATGAGCGTGCCAATGCCCTCGAAGATGAATTAGGCAGTGGCGCCTCTTTGGCGGAGGCCGCCTCAGCCGTTGGCGCGACAGTGACCTCACTTGCCCCTATTGATGCGAATGGCCTCACAATTGATGGAATAGCATCAGATAATGATATTGCGTCTGACAGCAACTTCCTTGCGATTGCCTGGGATTTGCAAGACGATGAAATTTCAGTCCTGGGCGAGACAGGGGAAGCAACCTTCTTTGTCATGCAGCTGCTCTCTGAGACAGAACCAGCCTCTCGCCCATTGGCTGATGTAAGAGATCGTGTGGTTGCTGATTATCAGTTGGAAACCGCTATCAAGGCAGCAAAGGCAGAAGCAGACGCCGCCCTAGCATTAGGTCAAATTGGCGATAATGCTGAGACAGCCACAATCCAGCGCTCAGGCATTGGTCTTGACCATCCTGCAGCGAATTTGATGGCGGCAAACGCCTTTGACATTGATGCCAATGAATTTGTGATCGTCGAGACTGGTGAAGAAGCCCTCCTGATCCAAGTATCCGAGGTTATTGCCGCCCCTGCCGAGCAGACCGAGGCTCTTGCGCGTCAATTGACAAGCTCTTTGGCACGTACAATCCAATCTGACTGGCAAGCAGCGCTCGCCCTATCACTCTCAGAGGATTTTGACCTTACAATGAACCAAGAAGCCGTTCGGACATTACTTGTCGGGGCAGCACAGTAAAGGCGACGTCATGGGTGAACAGACACCTTATGCTCATGATGATCGCGGGCTATGCCAGCATCATTATGAGAATGGTCAAAACCAAATAATCTACAAGACCTATGTGTCTGATACCCAGACAGCGGTTGGGGCGATGATGAAATTGTCATCATCTCACCCCTACGCCTGTCTGCTTGAGTCTGTCGAAGGGGGAGAGGTCAGAGGGCGCTTTTCTGTCATTGCCATTAAACCAGATGTGATTTGGCGCTCGCAAGGCCATCTCGTTGAGATTAATCGCTCCCCTGATACAGACATTTCTGCCTTTTCGCGTGATGAGACTGACCCACTTAGCTCATTACGTGCCTTAATCGCTGAGGGCACAATGCCAGATACAGCGCCGCTTCCACCCATGGCAGCAGGGTTATTTGGTTATTTTGGGTATGACATGATCCGCCATTCAGAAGCTATTCCAGATGCAAATGACAAACCATTTGCGAGTTATGATTCTGTGTGGATGCGCCCGTCAGTTGTGGCCATTTTTGACAGATTGAAAGATACCGTTACCTTGGCAACGCAAATCAGACCACAATCTGATATTACGGCAGATGCGGCCTTCGATGCGGCACAAACCCGTTTGCAAGATGCCAGAGCACAGCTTGACAAGGCGCTTCCTGAAACACCGCAGGGTGAGCCAGACCATATCGAAGCAGAGCCACAGCGTAATATTCTGCCTGAAACCTACAGAGAGATGGTGCGCAAAGCGAAATCCTATATTGTTAAAGGGGATATTTTCCAGGTGGTGCTGTCACAGCGCTTCTCCATCCCGTTTCAATTACCGGCTATGTCGCTCTATCGCTCCTTGCGCCGCTTGAACCCCTCCCCCTTCCTGTTTTATTTTGCCTTAGATGACATCTCCGTTGTCGGCTCCAGCCCTGAAATCCTTGTGCGGCTGCGTGATGGCGAAGTGACAGTACGTCCCATTGCTGGCACGCGCAAAAGAGGGGCAACAGCAGAAGAAGATGCCGCTAATGCGGCAGACTTGCTAGCCGATGTCAAAGAACGTGCTGAACATTTGATGTTGCTTGACTTAGGACGCAATGATGTGGGGCGTGTCTCACAGCCTGGAACAGTGCGTGTTATCTCTGATTACGTCATTGAATATTATAGCCATGTGATGCATATCGCCTCTGAGGTACGAGGGCAAATCCGTGAGGGGTTTGATGCCATTGACGCGATGCTAGCAGGCTTCCCTGCTGGCACAGTGTCAGGCTCACCAAAAATCAGAGCCATGGAAATCATCGACGAGTTAGAGCCAGACAAACGCGGCATTTACGCAGGTGCGCTAGGCTATATTGGCGTCAGTGGAGACCTTGATACTTGTATCGCGCTGCGGACGGCTGTGATCAAAGATGATATGATGCACATTCAAGCAGGGGCTGGCATTGTCTATGATAGTGATGAGCAAAGCGAGTTAGAAGAATGCGAGAACAAGGCAAGAGCCTTGTTACGGGCGGCCAGTGATGCGCTTCGCTTCGGTCATTAAATTTCTGAAAATCTCAACACTTCTGAGCTTACCCTTTGTAAGCCCCGCTTCTTCTATGGCAAAGATCTCTCTTGAGAGCCTTGGTCCACAAAGTGCAATGGCAGAGCAAGGCGCAATTTGTGCAAGTTTTTCCGCGCTTATGGAACATCAGAGCCTGTTAAATGAAGATTTAGGACAGCTATGGACTGAGCGGCGCAAATTCTCAGGCGCCATCATCCGGCGGGCTGTTGAATTAAACGGCCAAGACACACCGACTGGAGAGGCCATTGATGCCCTCATCACAAGCTATACTGACTGGATGGTATTAACGCTTACAACCAAAGAGGATGGGGCTAGTCTGTCAGATTATCAAGCTGATTTGCAAAATCTCATTCGTACCAATTGTGGCAGCCTTTATATCCAGGCAGATAAAGCCATCCTACGCCGTTTTCCTAATCTCGCTTATTTGATAGAGGGAGCCGAGGCTGCGATAACGTCTGAAGCGCAAGCAAATCAAGTGGCAGATGATAAGCTGGCAAAACAAACCGAAACCTTGCTCCGCAAAAATATTGAGCTTAATCAACAGCTGGCTAGCTTGAAGACTCAGCTAGAAGATACGCGCCAAGCGCTGGAAAATGCTGAGGCAAACAAGACAGCACAAGCATCAAAAAAGGCTGAACGCAGCGATGATGGCGCAACAAATGTTGCCATCGCCACACCGGCTCCGCGGCCTGTCATTGCACCGCCCGTTAACCAGAAGAAAGACGTAGTGAAGCAGACAGCATCATCTGAAGGAAGTGACATTGTTGACGCCTCTCCTTTCTTTGCACAGCTGGGATCATATTCAAGCAATGATGTCGCAAAAGATGCGCAAAAGGACTTGTTAGCGCGCTTTCCGAACCTGTTCGAAACCTTATCCCTGAGCATCCACAAACATCAATTTGCATCAGGCAAAGTCTTTTATCGGCTAACGACCAATCAGATTGACCGCCAAACTGTGACAAATTTGTGTGATGAATTATGGGATGCCCGATTGGGTTGTTTAATTAAAATGAAAGTTGAGTAGCATCAACATCTAGACAGCAAGCTTAGTTCTGCTAAGGTTTCTGGAACGACATATGGGAGGGGTGTATCGTGAAACAATTTGTAATGGCTGTGATTATTTGCCTAGCTTTACCGTCAGCCGCTATCGCACAAGAAGAGAAAAAAGGGTTTTGGGCAAGTCTTGTGCCTGATAATTCATCAGCGGTGAAGGTAATCGGGGCTGGCAAAGACTTTTTTGGTCAATTATTCACAGATACAGCAGATACTGGCAAAGTCCTTCTCAACAAAGGCAAAGAGATGATAGACTGTCTCTTATACACATCTCCGAGC
>WTJA01000086.1 GCA_011524995.1 Alphaproteobacteria bacterium
CTTTATTTGATTGCCCTGCGAGCAAGCCATTCAAAACATCACGCTCTCGTCTGGTGAGATAATTCGGCACCTTGTCTCGCATTGTCTCAGACTGGGCCATCATCTCAACAGGGATATATGTCTCGCCAGCCGCAAGGACACGTACCGCCGCCAAGATAGCGGCAGACCCTAAGCTATAAGGCAAATAGCCAGACGCCCCAAGCGCGTGGTTGCTAATTCGGGGTGGGAGGAATCAATCCCCGTATCAACAACACCCACTTTGACTGACAGACCAGTAATTTTATCCTCATAGGCAACATTAGCAGAGAGCTGAGGGAGGGCAGATACGCGTTGATACTCACTGCGAAAATGTGACCCATTTGGTAAATCAGGCCGCTGAGACAAAGCAAGGTGATGTGGCTGTGTCACCGCAAGGCTCGTCACTGACCCTGCGCTACCGCCACCGCCGCCGCCGCAGGCCGATAGAGTGAGAAAAAGACATATTATACCGAAGGTAATATCCTTTTGGGACCCTATCCCTGTTCGCCGCGCCATTAGACCTCCTGCTTGAAACCAGACCCTTTCGGTCAATCAAGCAGGCATTAAATTAGATTAAATTGATGTTGAGAATGCTGTCAGAAGGATAGCATTGCAGCGCAAAAGATCAGACTGATCCTGCTAGCGGGTGACGAGGCGCTCCAATTTGGCAAGGCCCATTTCGGCAGGTTCAGCAGGGCTGATGGTCCCAATGAATTGTCCTTTGCGATCATAGAGATAGACAGATGCGCTATGATCAACTTGATAATCCTCATCGGAGGTCGCCACTTTTTGGGCAAACACACCGAATCGAGACACCGCCGCCATTATATCGGCCACAGGGCCAGTGATACCCGTGATATCCGCATCGAATAATGTGAGATATTCTGAGAGCTGATGAACCGTATCACGTTCAGGATCAACCGTGAAAAAGACAATCTGCAGCTGTTCTGCTTGTGGCACATTATCAGCGATGAGGCTTGCTTTGGCATCTGCTAATTGTGACAAAGTTGTCGGACAAATATCTGGGCACCAGGTAAAACCAAAATAAATGGCAGTAGGCCGCCCGACTAAGTCAGCATTGGTAATCGCAACTCCCTCATGCGACAAAAGCGAGAACTCACTTTTAGCGAGCGATGGAAATAAGCTTCTTTCTTCGGTATGGATGAGCGCTTGCCCAGCAATTACAGCACCGAGGATAAGCACTGCCAATCCTGCCCCTAATAGCCCTGTTTTGCGTGACAATTTGCCCATAAGATATAACAGCCTTTCTTCATGATATGCTTGCGCAATGCCTATCACAGCTGCGGGGAAAGGCCAAGCGCCAGACCGCGTCGGGCCACCTCCTAAATTGTCGCACCAGCACCCTTGTCATGTGATTAGATTTCTCAGGATGAATATGATAAGACAAGCCATTATCGAGATTTACGCGGGGGCTGATACGGTCATATTATGTTATCATTCTTACTTTTAATCGATACGATCATCACACTCTATATTTGGAGCTTGCTGATTTATGTAGTGGCGAGCTGGCTTATCGCCTTTCGCATCATCAATCCTTGGCAGCCGCTTGTCCGCAATATCTTAAACGCACTAGAACGCATTCATGAGCCGTTGATGGCACCCATTCGGTCGGTAATGCCAAATTTAGGCGGCATTGACCTCAGCCCTATCATTTTGCTATTGGCTGTCCAATTCTTACGCAATTTACTCTTTGAATATTTGGCATAACCACCCGTCCTCAAAGGCGAAATAGTTGTCGCTTTGCAACTATCTCATACAAACGAAATTGATATGTTTTTACGGCTTATATGATGGAAACGCCGTATTTAAATTACCTGCTCAACAGGTCACAAAGGAAATTGACACATGGCAACTGTGATTGACGGAAAAGCATTTTCAGAAAAATTAGTGGCAGATATGGCCGGCTATGCCGCGCAAATCAAAGAGATGACAGGCGAGGCCCCAGGGCTTGCTGTTGTATTGGTAGGAGAGGATCCAGCCTCACAGGTCTATGTGCGCAATAAAGGCGAGCGTACAAAAGCTGCTGGTATGCGCTCTATTGAACATCGCTTGCCAGAAGATACCGATGAAGCCACTTTGCTCGCGCTAATTGATGATCTCAATAATGATGATGCGATTGACGGCATTTTGGTTCAGCTACCTCTGCCAGATCAAATTAATGCTGATAAAGTGATTCAGTCGATTGCCCATGAGAAAGATGTTGATGGCTTTCATTTGATGAATGTCGGCGCGCTTTCAACAGGTCAAGATGCGCTTGTGCCATGTACACCTTTTGGCTGCCTATTACTTCTTCGTGATCAGCTCGGCTCGCTATCAGGTATGAATGCTGTGGTTCTTGGCCGCTCAAACATTGTTGGCAAGCCAATGGCACAATTATTATTGGCTGAAAATGCAACCGTAACGATCGCCCATTCGCGCACCAAAAATATCGAAGAGGTCTGCCGTCAGGCCGATATTCTTGTTGCTGCCGTGGGTCGCCCTGACATGGTGAAAGCTGACTGGGTAAAAGACGGCGCCATTGTGATTGATGTCGGCATTAACCGCGTCCCTGCCCCCGAACGTGGGGAAGGTAAATTCCGCCTCACAGGTGACGTTGATTATCAAGATGTGGCTGAGAAAGCCGGCGCTATCACACCTGTACCAGGTGGGGTTGGGCCGATGACTATTGCCTGCCTTCTTCGGAATACGGTTGTGGCTTGTGCCAGACGCCATAATTTAACGCTGGATGGCTTGACAAACTAGCCATACGACGCAGCTAACAAGTAAGAGAGCTCTGCTAAAGAAAGAAAAAGCGCTATGGATTTTGAAAAAATTGTCATGTTTGTTGCGCTTGGTCTAGTGGGCGCGATCTTGGCTTGGGGCGTGTTAACAATGGCCCGTGGCGGTGACTATAACCGCAACAATTCCAATAAGATTATGCGCTATCGCATCATCTTTCAGGCCCTAGCCCTTCTTATCTTTGTTCTTCTTTTGTGGTTCAGAGAGCCACGCGGCTAGGAATGCATTATGGTCAAATTAAATAAAATTTACACACGGACAGGCGATGGCGGCGAGACCTCTTTGGTTAATGGCGCCCGCGTTTCAAAACATGCCCGTCGTCCCAGCGCCTTTGGCGAGGTGGATGAGGTTAATTCTGTCATCGGCATGGCCCGCCTTCATACCACTGGCGAGGTGGATGAAATGTTAGCGCGCATCCAAAATGATTTATTTGACTTAGGCGCTGATCTCGCAACACCCGAAAATGATAAGCCGTCTTTGCGTGTGACTGAGGCGCAGGTGGCACGTCTTGAAGCTGAGATTGATGCGATGAATGCCGAGTTAAATCCGCTGACATCTTTCATTCTACCAGGTGGTAGCGAAGTGTCAGCTTGGTTGCATTTGGCACGCACCGTCGCACGCCGCGCTGAACGCGCCATGACTGAATTAGCGGTTGAAGAGGCGGTGAATGAGCCAGCCATGCAATATATGAACCGCATGTCAGATCATCTTTTCGTATTGGCTCGCCGCATGAATGATAATGGGGCAAATGACGTGCTTTGGGTGCCTGGTAATAACGCCTAAGCGGCAGCTGACCAGCCCACAGGCGCTATTCGCTAGTTATGACGCTGGATATGGCGTTTGTGTGCGAAATTATGTCACAAATCAGCAATTATTGGTCGACAGAACATGCGATCGCATATTACAGCTGATGAAGTTGAAGGTGACCGGCTATTCCGGCACAGCGAAAGGGAAAGCAAATGAAGATCTTGGTGCCCGTTAAGCGCGTCATTGACTATAATGTGAAGGTCCGTGTGAAAGCTGACCAATCAGGTGTGGAATTGGCCAACGTAAAGATGGCAATGAACCCCTTTGATGAGATTGCTGTTGAACAAGCACTTCGCATCAAAGAAGCCGGTCAGGCTGATGAGGTTGTTCTTGTGTCTGTTGGCCCAACACAATCGCAGGAAACCATCCGCACAGGCCTAGCAATGGGCGCTGATAGAGGCATCCATATCGAAGCCGCTCATGAAACTGAGCCACTAGCTGTTGCGAAGCTTCTGAAAGCTGTGATTGAACGCGAAGAGCCAGGTCTTGTTCTTTGTGGCAAGCAAGCGATTGACGATGATAGCAACCAGACAGGTCAGATGCTATCAGCGCTTCTTGGCTGGTCACAAGCCACGTTTGCTTCTGGTGTTGAACTAGCTGGCGATAAAGCCAAAATCATCCGCGAAGTCGATGGCGGCCTTGAGCATATCACTGTGTCAATGCCAACGGTTGTATCTGTTGATTTGCGTTTGAATGAGCCACGCTATGCCTCATTGCCAAATATTATGAAAGCCAAGAAGAAGCCTATTGATAGCGTATCAGTAGAAGAACTTGGTGTTGATATCACATCACGTCTTCAGGTGCTCAAAGTAGAAGAGCCAGAAGCACGGGCTGCGGGTATCAAAGTGGGATCGGTCAATGAACTTGTCGAAAAACTTAAAAACGAAGCAAAGGTGATCTAACCATGGGCATTCTTGTAATTTGTGATCATGATGGCGCCGCTCTCGGTGCTGGGACTTTGAATGCTGTCACAGCAGCGACACAAATCGGTGGCGATATTGATGTGCTAGTGGCAGGTCATAACGTGGCTGATATTGCCAAAGAAGCAGCTGCAATTGACGGCGTTGCACGCGTCCTCACAGCTGATTCTGCTGAATTAGCAAATGGTTTGGCTGAGAATGTGGCACCTGTTATTGCTGGCATGGCTGACAGCTATAGCCACATTATGGCGCCTGCTACAACATCAGGGAAGAACATCCTACCACGTGTTGCGGCAATGAAAGATGTTGCCCAAATCTCTGATATTATCTCAGTCGAAGATGCTGGTACATTTAAGCGCCCAATCTATGCTGGCAACGCGATTGCCACGGTTAAAAGTGACGAAGCCTTGAAAATCATCACGGTTCGCACAACATCATTTGAGGCTGCTGGTACATCTGGCTCAGCTGCGATTGAATCAGTTGATGCAGCTGGCGATGCTGGTTTGTCATCTTTTGAGAAATCTGAATTGTCATCATCAGAGCGTCCAGAACTCACATCAGCTGGTATCGTGGTCTCAGGTGGCCGTGGCATGCAGGATGGTTCAAACTTCGGTATGCTTGAAAAAGTCGCTGATAAGCTTGGTGCTGCGGTTGGTGCGTCACGCGCGGCTGTGGATGCTGGCTTTGTGCCAAATGACTATCAGGTTGGCCAAACAGGTAAAGTGGTTGCCCCTGATCTGTACATTGCTGTTGGTATCTCAGGTGCGATTCAGCACTTGGCAGGTATGAAAGACTCAAAAGTGATCGTTGCCATCAATAAAGATGATGAAGCACCGATTTTCCAAGTCGCAGATTACGGCCTCGTTGCAGACCTATTTGATGCTGTGCCAGAGCTTGAAACAGAGCTTGGCTAAAACACAGTCATCTTAAGAATTAATGAAAGCCTCTCTGGTAACAGAGGGGCTTTTTTAGTGAGGGGTGGCTAGCAGGTTACGGATCTCAGCTAAAATCTCTGGTGCCGCCCATTCAGCGGGACCTTGCACAAGATAGGCTGTACTCTGATCACGTGAAATCAGGAAGGTGGATGGCAAGCCTCTTATTCCCATCTCTCTTGCCCAGCCAGACATGGGGTTGTGAACCGATAATGCCGTTGTCACGCCGCGCTCAGCTAGGAAGGCTTGCGCATGCTCTGCGCCTTTCCTGTCAACAGACACAAGCACAACGCTGATATCATCACCGGCCAATGCACGGGCTGCCGCATCTAAATCTGGCAGCTCTTTGATACAGGGCGCGCACCATGTTGCCCAGAAATTCACAACCAACGCCGCCTTGCCCTTATAAGAGGCAAAATCAAATGTGCCCCCTTGATCAAGCGGCAGGCTATCAGCTGGCAGGGTCAATGAAGTAACTGGTTTATAGGGCAATTCGGCCTCTGCATGCGCGGCTGATCCGCTTGCCAATAGCCCAAAGGCCACTATGAGCGCCCCGAGCGGACGCATAGCCGCACCCGTTTTTTTCTGGAAAAATTTGAAATTCTGCCTATAACTCAAGCGATAAAAGGAGCTTTTCATCATGTCTGAGACCTCAAAGGGAAAATCAGCGATCTGGGGTGGGCGCTTTGCGGGCGGTCCATCACAGCTCATGCAAGATATTAACGCATCTATTAGCTATGATCAAAAGCTCTATCGTCAAGATATCGCTGGGTCAAAAGCGCATGCAACGATGTTGGCTGATACAGGTATTATCAGTCAGGATGATAAAGACGCTATCCATCGTGGCTTAGATCAAATTGAAGGCGAGATTGCCGCCGGTGAATTTGCCTTTTCTGAGGTACTTGAAGATATTCATATGAATATTGAAACGCGGCTTGCTGAATTAGTCGGTGATGCCGCGCGGCGTCTCCATACAGCACGCTCGCGCAATGATCAGGTTGCCACTGATATTCGTTTGTGGATGCGCGCGCAAATTGATGAGATTGATGCAGCGCTTGCGCATTTGCAAACCGCCCTTCTTGCCCAAGCTGATACACATGCTGCGACCTTGATGCCTGGCTTTACCCATTTACAAGTGGCCCAACCGGTGACATTTGGCTTTCACCTGATGGCCTATGTGGAAATGCTTGGCCGTGATAGAGGACGTTTTGCTGATTGTCGCAAACGTGTGAATGAAAGCCCTCTTGGCGCCGCTGCATTGGCGGGGACATCATTCCCCATTGACCGTCATCAAACCGCGTCGCTTCTTGGTTTTGATCGGCCAATGGAAAATGCCATGGATGCGGTGTCATCACGTGATGCGGCTGTTGAATTTATGGCGGCAGCTGCGATGTGTGCGACACATCTCTCGCGCTTGGCAGAGGAAATCGTTATCTGGTCCACAGATAGATTTGCCTTTATCACCCTTTCAGATGCCTTTACCACTGGCTCATCTATCATGCCGCAAAAGCGTAACCCAGATGCCGCAGAGCTTGTGCGCGCGAAACCTGGGCGTATTATGGGCGACCTTATTACCTTGCTCACCGTCCTCAAAGGCCTGCCGCTAGCCTATGGCAAAGATATGCAAGAAGATAAAGAACCTGTCTTTGATGCGGAAGCCAATTTAATGCTCGCCATCACAGCCATGACAGGCATGATTGACGATATGAAAGCCAACCCAGAGGCCATGCGTCGCGCCCTGACAGCAGGACACCCTGCTGCTACTGATTTGGCTGATTTTATGGTCCGCGAATGTGGCTTACCCTTCCGCGATGCACATCACGCCTCTGGCGCGATTGTCGCGCTTGCTGATGAGAAAGGCTGTGGCTTGGAAGAGGTGCCCTTTGCAGAGATGCAAGCCATCGAGCCACGCCTGACAGAAAAAGTCATGGCGGTGCTATCTGTTGAAGGGGCTGCACAAGCCCGGATGAGCTTTGGCGGCACAGCGCCTGATGAGGTGCGCCGTCAAATTGCAACCGCACGTAGCCGCTACGGGCTTACAACTTAGCCATTTTGCCGAGGAGGCTGTTATGAGTGTAACAAGAATGATGATGATCGGGCTCACAATGCTATGCCTTGGTCTTGGTTTATCGGCTTGTGGGAAACGCGGCGACCCAGTGCGCCCTTCTGAGGCTGCCACGCAGACAAACTAGTCTTACCGCTATCACCCGCTTTTGACAGACAGGATAATCCCTATGCCGTTCCTTTATAATGATGATGGCCATCTAACCGTAGATGGTTTGCTTGTCTCTGACATTGTTGCCGCACATGGCACACCGCTTTACATCTATTCTGCGGCTGGTTTTGTTGATTATTTTACCTCTTTTCAACAAGCTGTCGCACCGGTAAAGGGCAAGGTTCATTTCGCGGTCAAAGCCAATTCTGCGATTGCGGTGTTGCGCCTATTAGCGAAACAAGGTGCTGGCGCAGATATCGTCTCTGGTGGTGAAATGATGCGGGCGCTTGCCGCTGGCATTGCCCCGGCTGATATTGTGTTCTCAGGGGTTGGCAAAACAGATGATGAAATCCGTCTGGCCTTATCGAAGAATATTGGTCAAATCAATGCCGAATCTCTGGCTGAAATTTATCGTATTGAAGCCATTGCTGCTGAATGGGATATGAAAGCACCTGTGGCCATTCGCGTAAATCCAGATGTTGACCCTGGTAGCCATGAGAAAATCTCAACAGGGCAGAAAACAACAAAATTCGGTATCCCTATTGCAAATGGCGAAGCGGCTGAGATTTATCGTTATCTTCAAGATAGTGCCCATCTCACCCCGCGCGGCCTTGCGATGCATATTGGCTCGCAGTTACGTGACCTTGCGCCATTCCGCAAAGCTTATCTTGTCTTACTTGAGCTAGCGGACAGCTTGCGAGCCGCAGGATGTGAGGTAACACATCTTGATCTAGGCGGCGGTCTAGGCATTGACTATGAGGGGCAGGAGCGCCCTGATTTTGCCGCCTATGGCGCTTTGGTTGAAGAGCTATTTGCCAGCCGTGAGTATCAGCTTGGCTTTGAGCCAGGCCGGTCCATCGCCGCAGATAATGGCATCCTTGTTACATCTGTGCTCTACACAAAACCAGCGGAAGATAAGGCCTTTGTCATCACAGATGCCGCGATGAATGATTTGATTCGCCCTACCCTCTATGATGCCCATCATCGGATCGAAGCGGTTGAGCTATCCAATCGGGCGCAGCAAAATTCTGATATTGTGGGGCCTGTTTGTGAGACTGGTGATTATTTAGCCAAGGGCCAAGATATGCCAGAAATGCAAGCGGGCGAATTATTGGCTGTCTTTAATGCTGGCGCTTATGGGGCGGTGATGTCATCAAGCTATAATACACGGCCTGTGACAGCTGAATGTCTTGTAATGGATGATGGGGCGCATATTATTCGCCCGCGCAAATCAATTGAAGAGATGCTCGCAGAAGAGCAGGTGCCAGATAGCCTAAGCGATTAAGGGCGCGAAGAGGTGAGCCGCAAAGCAAGTGGCTCAAGCCGGATCTCCGCCTGGGTGGCATCTTCAATCGTTAGCTGGATAAAGAACTCTGTGGCTGAACGTGCCGCAATAAAGGCATCATCTGGCGTCAGGCGCTGGCTATGAAGCACCACACCATCTTCGTCTAAAATCGATAATTGCAACGGCGCGGCATGCGTCATCAGCGCTGATTTATTGCTGAGATTCCCTCTGATACGCAATGTATCCCCCTGGAAATTCGCCTTCAGATCGGTCACCTCTAATTTAGAGATATCAGGACGGATCGTTAGTCCTGTCACATCATAAATAGGAATGAGAGAGGGCACATAGGCCGTAATAAGCGTCCGGTTAAAGCTCAGCAAGCTGAAAGCGGCGATAACCAGCGCACAGATTAGTAGCGGTTTGCGCAACACCGAGAGCGACTCGCGCAAAATCTCATTATCAGGATTGGCACGCTCTTCAATATCGGGTGCCCATACATGATGACAAACAGAGCATCTCACCTGCTGGCCTGCTGTAGCCAGTTGGGCAGATTCAATCCGAAAAATGGTCTCGCAATTTTCACAAGTCAGCAACATTTGCGCTTACCCACACTCCCACATCATGTTGGCTTAACTATATTTTGCAAAAGCGCTGCTGGCTAGTTGGTTTTGTCAAAAAGCGAAAATCTCGCTATGATAACAGGGCGTTCTCGCTGTTTTTATTAAAAAGGTTCTAATGCCAGCTGCTCATTCACGATTGACCCTGCGCCTGCAAACGACGGCTCATATGCTCGTCTTACTCTTGCTCGCGCTTGGCTTTGCGATAAGCCTGGTACAGCATTTTGTCCTAACCTTGCCGACACAAACCAAAAGCGCCCCAGAGGCTGATGGCATTATTGTCCTTACAGGGGGCCAGGCGCGGCTCGATGCGGGCTTAGAGCTGTTATCACAAAGCCGTATCTCAGACTTGCTACTGACAGGGGTGGGCGCTGGCATCACCAAACCGATTATCGCGCAATCTTACCGGTTATCATCAACAGATATGGCCAATCTTAATTGCTGCATTGAGCTAGAATTTGCGGCCAAAGACACCAAAGGCAATGCCCGCGCTGCCCGCCGATGGATTGATGAGAAGGCGCATAGCTCCATCATCCTTGTCACAGCGCATTACCATATGCCGCGCGCTTTATTGGAGTTTAAGCAAGCGCTGCCAGATATCACCATCATTCCGCATCCTGTGATCCCACCTGATCTGCGTAAAAGCGCTTGGTTTGGGAGTTGGCAGACGTGGCGCCTGCTAACACGCGAATATCTGAAATATCAATGGCGGCGTGCGAGCCTTCTCATCACAGCCGGGATTTAAGAATCCTGTCCAGCATCAATAATTGATTTGCGAATGGTGCGGGTGCGAGAGAATAGATCAAATAATTTATCCCCTTCATGCCAGCGAATGGCACGCTGCAAATAGCTCAGATCTTCATTGAAGCGCTGTAACATTTCAAGCACAGCCTCATCATTATTCAAAAAGACATCACGCCACATCGTTGGATCTGAGGCCGCAATTCTGGTGAAATCACGAAACCCAGAGGCAGAGAATCGAATCACATCATTTTTCAGATCGCTCTCTAAATCTGTGGCTGTGCCAACAATGGTATAGGCAATAAGATGCGGCAAATGAGAGGTAATCGCGACGACCTTATCATGATAGCGCATTTCCATTTGTTCAACAGACGCACCAAGCGATGTCAGGCAGTCTGAGAGCGTTGTCACAGCCTGTTCGGGCGCGTGCTCTGGGACAAGCAACCAATAGCGGTTGGCAAAAAGGCTTGGAAAACCAGCTGATGGCCCAGAAAATTCAGTCCCTGCCATTGGATGCCCGCCAATAAAATGACAACCCTCTGGCAAATGCGGCATAACATCTTTGAAGACGGACGCTTTGGTTGAGCCCGTATCTGTTACGACAGCGCCGTCTTTGAGGAAGGGGGCTATCTCTTGGACAACTTGCCCCATCACACCCACAGGCACAGCTAAGAGGATCAAATCAGCCTCTGAGACAGCTTCTGAGAGATCAGAGGCTACCTTATCACCAATCCCCAAAGCCGCCGCTTCGGTGCGCGCCTCTTCACTGGCATCATAACAGACAATCTGATGACAAATTTGTTTTTGACGGGCCGCAAGCGCAAAGGACGCACCAATCAGCCCGACCCCAATCACCGCAATTTTCTCGTAAAACACACCCATCATCTTATCCTTTGCACGATGGCCTAACTTTGCATCATCAGCTCTGTTAGGCGGGCAATCACTTCTTCCATCTCCGCATCAGTGCCAACCGACATCCGAAGATACTCACCCAATCCATAAGGATGCATATCACGAAGTAAGATATTATGCTCAGCCAAGAACGCTAATGCCGCATCAGAATCAGGGCCATTATGACCATCAAAATGTAGGAGCACAAAATTCGTGACAGATGGCATTACAGTAATACCAATCGCGCCAAGACGTGTCGGCAAAGCTGCCATCCATTTCTGATTATGCGCGATTGATTGCTGTTGAAAGGCTTCGTCTTCAATCGCAGCAATGCCCAATGTTACGGCGACTGAATTGATTGAAAAAGGCGGCCGAATAGAAGCCAGCACATCACGGATAGCGTCTGGAAAATAACCCCAGCCCAGCCGTTGCGCCGCGAGCCCATGCATCTTTGAAAAGGTGCGGAACATCACGACATTTTCAGCTGTTTCAACCATGCGTGCGCCATAGGACATCTCACCTGCCACATATTCCGCATAGGCCCAATCCAAAACCAGAATCACATGCTCTGGCAGACCCTGATGCAAGCGCTTGACCTCTGCTTCAGAAATCATTGTCCCTGTTGGGTTATTCGGATTGGCCAAAAAGACGATTTTTGTCCGCTCTGTAACAGCGGCAAGAATATGGTCAACTGAGGCTGTTAGCCCGTCATCTGCCACTTTAACAGGCACACCGCCTGCGATAGTTGTCGCTTGGGGAAAGACCAAGAACCCATATTGCGTATAGATGGCTTCATCACCTGGTTCTAAATAGGCCAGACAAATGAGGCCAATCAGCTCATCAGACCCATTTGAGGTTAAAATGCGAACCGCCTCTAAGCCATAGCGCTTGGCGATCGCCGCATGGAGATCAGCTGATTGCGGTTGGCCATAATGGTTTAGCCGAAAGGCCTTATCACGCAAGGCTGCCTCTACCTGTGGTGACCAGCCAAGCGCCCCTTCATTCGCAGATAAGCGAATAGGAGTCACATCTTTTGGCTTCCCAAGGGCAGGACGATAAGACACTAATGAGCGTACAGCTTGTTTGGGTGTTGGCTGAACCATAAAGCAAACCCTTTGCTTACCTAAAGAGATAATGGTGTGGCATATATACCAATGATTGACGCATCCTGCAAAAATTCTGCATCAGGATAGCCCTGACGATGACAAAGCTGGCCCGCCTCATCACGGTAGACAACAAAATCATCACCTGAGGGCCCTGGCAGGCTCCGCGCGATAATATATCCCGTGATAGACGCCGTATCAGCAGAGGCAAACGGTAATTTGGCCACAATATAAAGCTGTGATGATGCCCCTAAATGTGAGGCCAGCCTATCAAGGTCTGCTTGGGTAATAATCGCACAATCAGCTTGCCCATCAGCGACCAGTGACAGTGCTTCTTCGGCATCAGTCACTTGCTTTTCCTTTAGGAAACCAGCGGCATGACCATGTGATAAGGTTGCTGTCTCATCAGTATGAAGGATGAGATAATCAGGCTTTTGCTCTGCGATACTCGCAGAAATAATCTGACGCCATAGCGCAAAAATGAGCTTGGCGCCAATATGCGGGTGGCCGGCTTGCAAATTACGCAACAAGCTTGCCTCTCTGTCAGGACGAAAGACGTCTGAGCCTAACACCTTTTGTTTGACAATGGCGCGTGACAAATTTTGGCGCTCTGCCAATTTTGTCAAAAGCTGATTATCAATCTCATCAATTTTTTGCCGCAAGGCATCTAATGTTAGTGTCTCAGTCATCACACATCACATCACTTTTTCTATGGCTTACTCTTGTGCTGTTTGTGCCAGATTTCTGCGGCCATGACCAGCCCGATACACCGTTGCAATGGCGGGTGGTGCGTTACATCTTATCAGGCGTCTCATGAGGGCTGTGATTGGGGTGCACATCGCCCATCTGACCACCCAGCCATCCAGAGAGCGCTTTGATAGGTGTCATGGGGGCTGGCGGATGCATGGCATATATCTGTTTGGTCGCTGTGATAATCATAACGCCGCCAAACATACCAAACCAATTATGACCATATGTTTCCATGAGATGTGCGACGCGCGGCCCTAATTTTAACCCCACAGGCGGTACAAATAAGGCACGGCGCACAGAGGTGATCTCAAAGCCTGATTGATGGAGCAGCATGGTGATTTGCCGACGAGAGAATGGTTTACCCTGGCCAAGCGGTGTCTCATCTGAACGCACCCACAGACTTCGGCGATGGGGCACCATCAATAATAACTGCCCAGATCCACATAAGGTGCGATGCGCCTCTGCTAAACAGGCTTTTGCATTATGGACAAATTCAAGCCCGTGACAGATGGTGAGATGATCAAGCATCTCACTAGCAATCGGCCATCTATCGGACTGGCAAGAGGCCGTGATAATCCCACTCGCGCTATTATAAGCAAGCGCGCCACATTCTTCGGGAATCAAGACAGGCATCTGGTCTGTGGCTGGGAGAAAGGCAAAGGGATAGCCAAAGCCGGCACGTGTCAGCCCTGCCCCTTGTGTCATATGAGGGGTTAGTTTGGGCCGCAATAATTGCGCGACTAAGCGCCCATCTGGCTGATGGTAAAATTCATCAATTTGTGAAATCTGAGTGGTCATGCTGACACCATCTTAGCAATGGTCCAGCAGAATCACAGCCCTTAATCGCTGATATTTGACAGCTGATAGGCCACTTCATCACAATCAGGATAGACATCAGGCTTTGAGGTGCGCACACAGGCCTCAATCACTGTGGGCAAGCTCATCATCTTATCAAAGATAGTGCGTGCCAAAGTTTCTTGCAGGTCAAAATGTTTCGCCGTGGCAATGGCAAGCACAGAATCGCGGATCATATCATAATCAAGGGCTTCATCAATGCGATCAGCCCGCGGCTCTTGATGCGGGTCAAGCTTCACCTCAATATCAACAAGCACACGTTGTTTGGCAGCGCGTTCGAAATCATGAATGCCAATGGAACAATCAAACTCGATCTTTTTGACGAAAAAGCGTCTTGTTGGTGAAGGCACTGACATAACAAATCCTAATCTTCTAAAAAGGCGACATCTCGCTCGGGGGGATGCAAATGCGACCCGCCATCCAGCACAATGGTATGTCCTGTCATAGAGGATGATGTCAATAAAAGACGCATGGCAGCGACAATTTCTGGCACTGTCGCGCCTTGTCCTAGCGGATTGCGTTGATGAGCTACCTGAAACTCTGCCTCTGTTTGTCCGCCAGACGGCAATGTGATGCCTGGGGCAATCGCATTCACACGGCAGTGCGGGGCATAAGCTTGGGCTGCCATCATCCCCAGAGACTGCATACCTGCCTTCGATAGGGTATAGGTAAAATAATCCGGGTTCAGGCCAAATAATTTTGAATCAAGCATATTGATAATAGCGCCTGTTTCATCAGCCGGTAATTGCTGAACAAAATCACGCATCAATACCGCTGGGGCAACGAGGTTCACCGCCAAATGCGACTGCGCCTGTGCCGCGGTGAAATCAAAGGCATCATCATAGGTAAATTGCGAGGCTGAATTCAGAAGGGCTGTCAAAGGGCCTGTTGCGGTTGCCTTGGCAATCAGACCATCACATTGATGAGGGTCTGATAAATCAGCGGTGATGATTTCCGCCTGCACAGCCTCTTTGCCAAACTTATTGTGCCAGCTTGCCACTAGCGCGGCTGCAGCCTCCGTGCTGTTGTGACAATGCAGCACCACATGCCAGCCATCTTCGATACAGGCTGTTGCAAGATAACTGCCTAGCCGCTTTGCTGCCCCTGTGATTAAGATTTTACCTGTCATCTGCGTGTCATCCTTCTAGCCGACCAATCCTATGTGACTGAATACGACGAAAGATATCTTTAGATTACAGAGTTGCGTGAGATTGCCCTAGATAATCTCAGCAACAAGGGCGGGATAAATCTGCATGCGGCGTGTCATCTCATGACAGTCAAAGCTGCTCATCAAGCCAAACGACCGCAAGAGGATAGAGCGCAGCCCAAAGCTATTCGCCCCTAAAATATCGGTATGAAGCGAATCACCGACCATCCCAATTTTGGACCGCGTAAGGCTCCGGCCGGCTTTCGCCTCTAGGCGTGTCACGGCAAGCTGAAAGGCTGGGCCATAGGGTTTGCCTGTCATCACCACCTCACAGCCGGTATGCGCCTTGGCACGCATCGCCCAATAGCCAGGCTCGTAAGAAAATCCTGAGACTTGCGGCGCTGATACATCAGGGTTTGCGGTGACAATCACAGCAGGTTTCTGCTGCAGGGCCGTCTCCAAAGCTAGCTGATCAGCCGGAGTCCAGCCAATCGCGCCCATAAAACAATACAGATCCGCCTCATCCCAACCTGCGCTGCCATAGATAATGCCCGGAATATCATCAAAGGGCTGAACCTCAGAGCCTAGATAGGTAATGCGGCATTCAGGGTGTTTGTCCCGATAGGCGAGAAGATGCTGGTAAGAGGCATCACGGCTAGACACGATATCAGAGGCGGTAATGGGCAGGTCCCATGATTGATAGCCCGGCACCCGCGCCTCGGCTGGTTTGCTAGCGCCATTGGTCAAAATCACAAATGGCACATCTCGGCGCTGAAGCTGTTTGAAAAACTCTTGAATGCCTGGAATCGGCGCAGAACCGAGGCCAATCACACCGTATGAATCAAGGATGAACCCTTCACACTCATCCAGACAATCAGTAAGCCTATCGACAAATCGCATCTTGTCCATCGCGCCAGAAGGAATGGGCAAAGGTTGAGTTTGATAGAACGCATCATAGAGCGTCATCGTCCGAGACGCATCCAATGGCGGCTCTGTTTCGAATAAATCACGCATAGGACTGCCTATTATATCTAAGCTGGCTATAGCCATAAGCTAGAGAGGACCAAATGACAATGACCAATACCGCGCCACATAAAGACAGCCACTCAGCGTCAGACTCTCTTCTTGATGTCATTATCATTGGGGCTGGCATCGCTGGCATCCGTGCCGGTCAAGTGCTGCAAGATGCCGGATTATCTTTGCATCTGCTTGATAAAGGGCGCCGGATTGGGGGTCGTTGCGCCACCAGACGAAGCGCTGGCTATCTGTTTAATCATGGGGCCCAATTCTTCACAGCCGCGGATGACACCTTCCAATCAGCTGTCTTAGATGCTCAAACCAAAGGCGCCGTCGCCTCATGGGATATTGGCCATCACAAACCAACCTATATTGGCACGCCTTCAATGCGCGACTTTGCAACAGCCCTGGCTGGCAGCCTGTCAATCACACAGGAGGTGAAAATCACCTCACTCACCTCAGATAAGGGCGTCACTCACCTGACGGATGAGGCTGGCAAACACTACCGCGCGAAACATGTGATTGTAACAGCGCCTGCCCCACAAGCTGCCGCATTGGTCACATTAGCCGCGCCAGAACTGGCAAAAACAGCGATAAGCGCTTCCTATGATCCCTGTTGGACGGTGATGCTTGGCCTCGCTCACGCCCCTGATGTGAGCCACGCGATCATTAGAGATGCCGCGCCGATTGGCTGGGCCTGTTTGGAACAGGCACGTGGCATAGAAAGGCAGCTACCAGCTTTGACAATCCAAGCTGATCCAGATGAATCAATCGTGCTATTAGATAAGACAGCAGAGGAGGTATGCGCCCGCCTCATCGCTGCCTATGAAGACCACACGAAGGTCACACTTGATATCAGCCACCGCTCTGCCCATCGCTGGCTTTATGCCCGTGTGGCACAACCGGCCGATCACACAGCGCCTTATGCCACAGAGGATGCAGGGATTGTGCTAGCCGGAGATTGGTTCGGCAAAGCGCGACTTGAGACAGCGTTCCTATCAGGCAGCCGCGCGGCGCACACGATTTTACAGGCGCGCGCCTAAGCCTGTTATTTCGCAGTGAGGCGGGCGGCTGTGATGAACTCACCAAAGGCTTCACACCAGATCAACAAAGCGGGATAATCTTGCACCGCAATATGCGATGGCACATCGACAGCGAAATTCTCAAAGGCTTTGATCATCGCGACTTCAACCGCTTGATCTTTGATGGCGATAAAATCATCCTCTGTCTCCACAAATTCTGGGATGAGATAGAGACGATAATCAGGACCAGGGGCGATTTTACCATCGAGCCAGATTTGGCTGTCAGACACATTAATGACGCCTTCCCCCCAATGGAACGCATCCGAATCTTCTAGATCTCTTGTGAAGGTGCCTGTGCGTTCAATTGATGTCGACAAGCTCGCAAGCTGGCTGTCATCTAAGCCTTTTTCAGCGGTTAGAATCGGCAAGAAGTAAACACCTAACCCAAAGCCAATGATAAGACCGGCCGCAAATTTGGCAAAACCGAATAAAATGATATGCGCTTTGGCAAATGCCAGCGCTTTGGTGAAAAGCTGTGTCATAAATTTAGGTCCTCTTTTTTCAGGCACCGCTGATTTCCTGCTTGCCTCTTTGCAAAATACACCTCTTTAATCATTGAGGTCTAGTCAGAAGTCTGACGAGCATCCCCTTGCCATTCCAAGCCCCCCAAAAAGGAGTATCTGGCATGAAATTAGAGGCGTTTGAAGGTTTTGTTGTTGGCACACCGCCCCCTGGCTATGGCGGGCGTTATTTCATTTTTGTGAAACTGACAACAAGCTGTGGCATTCACGGCTATGGTGAGATTTATGCCGGCCATATGGCACCTGACCTTATCGTCGCGCTAGCCGCAGATTCATTTGATCGCTATCTCGCGGGCCAATCTGTGTTCCAAATCGAACAATTTGTCCGCAAGATGCATGGCGCTGGCTATTTACACCGCCCTGATACCACTATGGCAGGGGTGATGAGTGGTCTTGAAATGGCGATGTGGGACATCGTCGGTAAGGCGCTTAATCAGCCTTGCTATAATTTGATGGGCGGTGCTGTCCAAGAGCGGCTCCGCTTATATACCTATCTCTATCCTGATGCTGGCGAAGATCCAGGGCGTTTTTATGACGACCCGTATCGCGCTGCTGAAAAAGCGGCCTATTGGCAAACACAAGGTTTCACAGCTGTGAAATGTGACCCGGCCGGTCAATATACGATTTACGACCCGCGCCAGCCAGACCTTGAGGCATTGGACCGCTCTGCTACCTTCTGCCGCCTTATCAGAGAGGCGGTCGGCACAGAGGTTGATATCCTATTTGGGACACATGGCCAATTTAGCCCCTCAGGTGCGATTCGCATGGCTGAGGCTATTGCACCCTACAGCCCGCTATGGTTCGAAGAGCCCACACCGCCCGATATGCCAGAAGAAATGGCTAAAGTCGCCGCACGCAGCGCGGTACCTGTTTCAGCAGGAGAGCGTCTTTCAACCCTTTATGAATTCCAACGTCTAGCCAGTACGGGCGCGGCTTCTATTTGGCAACCAAATCTTGGCCGGGCGGGCGGCCTGCTTGAAGGCCGGAAAATTGCGGCCCTAGCCCAAGCCCATTACTGCCAGATTGCCCCGCATCTTTATTGTGGGCCCCTGGTCGCAGCGGCTAACATTCAACTTGCTGCAACCATTCCCAACTTCCTCATCCTCGAATCAATTGAAAAAATGGATGGGTTTCATGCCCAGTTGCTAAATAAGCCGCTTATTGTCGAAGAGGGGTATTTACAGTTGCCGACAGCACCGGGCCTTGGTGTTGAATTAAATGAAGAGGTGGCGAAAGCCCATCCTTATACAGGGGACAAGTTACATCTGGAGATGGGACAAGAGCCCTATGATCCACGCAAACATCGCTTTTTTCCGGGTGGCTAGGCCCAAAATAGTGGTAAAAGCCTGATTTTTCACCATGATGAGGTCAGGCTTTTACTTGACACTGGTAATTCGGACGGTATATTCCGCTGACAATCAGAATGAGCCCTCATTTTGATCGCATCCCTATGACGCGCCTAAGCAGCGCTGACATAAGAAACTTGTGATGTGATAAGATAAGGCCAAAGACTGATTATTGTAACCAGTTTTACAACAATGCCAATAGTCACGCGATAGGCGATAGATATTTGGCAGTAAGAGATAGATTGAGGTGTCGCCATGTATGCAGTGGTGAAAACAGGCGGTAAGCAGTATCGCGTTGCCAAGGATGATAAGATCCTCGTTGAGCGTATCGAAGGTGAAGCAGGCGCAAGCATCCAGCTTGATAACGTCATGATGCTTGTTGACGGTGAAAAAGTTCAAATCGGGGCACCCCTTGTTGAAGGCGCATCTGTCGCGGCTGAAGTTGTCGAACAGACACGTGGCCCTAAGATCATTATCTTCCGCCGCAAGCGTCGTAAGAATCACCGTCGTACACAAGGTCATCGTCAGGACCTCACATTGTTGAAGATCACTGACATTCTTGCTGATGGTAAGAAGCCAGCCGCAAAGAAAGCTGCTGCCAAGAAAGCTGCACCAGCAGCCAAAAAGGCAACAAAGAAAGCCGCAGCGAAAAAAGCGGCTCCTAAGGCAAAAGCAGAGAAATAAGGAGACTAACCGATGGCACATAAAAAAGCAGGTGGTAGTTCCAGAAACGGTCGCGACTCAGCTGGTCGTCGCCTTGGCGTGAAGAAATTTGGTGGTGAGCAGGTTATTCCAGGTAACATCATCATCCGTCAGCGTGGCACAAAGTACCATCCGGGTGAAAATATCGGCATGGGTAAAGACCATACATTATTCGCTCTTGTTGAAGGCAAGGTAGCGTTTAAGCAAAAATCTGGTGGCAAAATGTTCGTGAATGTTGTTGCTGATGCAGAGGCTGCTGAATAGTCAGACGAAACGCTGATAACGCACCAAAGATGTGAGAGAGGGAATAGCTAAAAAGTTGTTCCCTTTTTTATTGGGGGCTTTCACAATAGCCCCACAAAAAGGATTGCTGGTTTTATGAAGTTCCTTGATCAGGCCAAAATTTTTATCCGCTCAGGCAATGGTGGCCCTGGCGCTGTCTCATTCCGCCGCGAAGCTCACGTGCCTTTTGGCGGGCCTGATGGCGGCGATGGCGGCCGCGGCGGCAATGTGGTCGCGCGTTGTGTGGGCGGGCTCAACACTTTGATTGATTATCGCTATCAACAGCATTTCAAAGCCCCATCAGGACGCCCTGGCGCCGGACAAAACCGCGCGGGCCTCTCTGGGGAAGATATTGAAATGCGCCTGCCTGTTGGCACCCAAATCCTCACCGAAGATGGTCATACGGTCTTGGCTGACCTCACCGAAGAGGGGCAGGAATTTGTGCTCGCACGGGGCGGTTTGGGCGGCAAAGGTAATGCCTTTTTTAAATCATCCACGAATCGCGCCCCGCGCAAATCGCAACCTGGCACATCAGGTACTGAATTTTGGGTATGGCTGCGCTTGAAGCTGATCGCTGATGCCGGCCTTTTGGGTCTACCAAATGCAGGTAAATCAACGTTCCTGAGCGCGGTTTCAGCTGCGCGCCCTAAAATTGCAGATTATCCTTTTACCACCCTTCACCCTAACCTTGGTGTTGTCGGCGTTGATGGGCATGAATTTGTGATTGCCGATATTCCAGGATTGATTCGCGGCGCGCATGAAGGGGCGGGCATTGGACATCGCTTCTTGGGTCACGTTGAACGCTGCCGGGTGTTGCTCCATTTAATTGATTGCACACAGTCAGACCCTATCGAAGCCTATCATATTATCCGTGATGAGCTTGCGGCTTATGATGAGGGACTTGCCGCGAAAAAAGAAGTGATTGTGCTATCAAAGGCTGATGCAGCGCCCGCAGATTATATTGACGATCTCAAAGAAGCGTTGGGCGCAGAAGGTGCCCATTCCGTGATGCAAATGTCATCGGTGACAGGGGCTGGCGTCACGGACGTCTTGCGGGCACTTTATGCCATTATCACAGCAGATATTGAGGCTGAATTGGCAGAGGGACGAGAAGATGAACCGTGGAGCCCTTAATCACGCCTCATCGGATGGCGCGGCCCATACTCTTCTGACAAAGGCGCAACGCGTTGTCATCAAAATCGGCTCGGCGTTATTATTTGACCCCAAAACGGGTTTGCAAACCGACTGGATGGCTGGGCTTGCCGCTGATGTGGCGACCTTAAAACAAGCTGGCAAACAGGTGATTTTAGTCTCATCTGGGTCAATCGCCTTAGGGCGTGATAGCCTTGGCATGCCCACTGGCCGCATCAAATTGGATGAAAAACAAGCGGCCGCTGCCACAGGCCAGATCCAGCTGGCCCAAGCCTGGATGGAGGCCTTGCGCCCGCATGATATCAAGGCGGCGCAAATTTTATTGGCCCCAGAAGATACCGAGACGAGACGCCGGCATCTCAATGCACGTGCCACAATGCAACGATTGCTCGATTATGGCGTGGTGCCTGTGGTTAATGAGAATGACACCATCACCACCTATGAGATTCGCTTTGGTGATAATGACCGGCTTGCCGCCCGCGTCGCCGCGATGATGTCAGCTGATGTTTTAATCCTGCTATCTGATATTGATGGTCTTTATCATAAGAATCCGCGCCATCATGCTGATGCGCGTCATATCCCTGTGATTGATGAGATCACAGATGAGGTCTTGCAGATGGGCGGCTCAGCCAATTCAGACTTTGCCTCTGGCGGAATGGCTACAAAATTAGCGGCCGCTCGCATTGCCACCACATCAGGTGTCGCCATGATTATTTGTGATGGTCAGACAACCGCCCCCTTATCAGCCTTATCACAGGGGGCGCGCGCCTCATTATTCACGGCCAAATTGGCCCCTAGTACGGCACGAAAAAATTGGATCCTCTCTGCCCTGGAAACCGAAGGACAGGTGAAGATTGATAGCGGTGCTGTTGGGGCATTACGCGGCGGCAAATCACTCCTACCGGCAGGGGTCACACATGTTTCAGGTCAGTTTGACAGAGGGGACCTGATTGACATTGCTGACCAAGAGGGTGTTGTCTTAGCGAGAGGGCTTGCTGGTTATGCGCATGAAGAGGCGCAGCAATTAATCGGCCAAAAGAGTACTGATTTTGAATCTATCATTGGCTATGAAGGCCGCGCCGAATTAGTCCATGCTGATGATATTGTTTTGATGAATGGCGCTGAACGACAAAAGACTGATGAAAGCTAATGCCTCTTTGCAGGTAGATAGCCTATGAAAATGAGAGACTGATGAACCATAGCGATTATATTTCTGCATTAGCGAAAAGCGCAAAAGATGCACAAGGCACCCTTGGCATGTCAGATCACAGCGCGCGGCAAGCCGCCTTGCGGGCGGCGGCATCACAGATTCGCGCGCAAGAGGCCGCGATCTTGGAAGCGAATCGCAAAGATATAAGCGCCGGGACAGATAGAGGCCTCACAGCGGCTTTTATTGATCGCCTAACGCTTGATGGCGCTCGTATTGCCGCCATGGCTGATGGACTTGATGCGATTGCTGATCTGCCTGATCCGCTTGGTGCGACATTGGCCAGCTGGACCGTCCCTAGCGGCTTGGCAATTAGCCGGCAATCAACAGCGCTTGGCGTGATTGGGATCATCTATGAATCACGGCCAAATGTTACCGTTGATGCCGCAGGATTATGCATCAAATCTGGGAATGCTGCGATCTTGCGTGGCGGGAGTGATTCGGCCCATACCAGTGCGATTTTAGGGGATGCGATGCGCCACGGTTTGCAAGAGGCGGGGTTGCCAGCGGATGCGGTGCAGCTGGTTGGCACCACCGATAGAGAGGCTGTTGGCGCGATGTTAACCGCTGTTGGTGAAATTGATGTGATTGTGCCACGTGGGGGCAAATCATTGGTTGCGCGTGTGCAAAATGAAGCCCGCGTTCCTGTCTTTGCGCATTTGGAAGGCATTTGCCATAGCTATGTGGCAGAAGGTGCTGATCGCGAGACAGCGACGAAAATACTCCTCAATGCGAAAATGCGCCGGACTGGTATTTGTGGGGCAACAGAGACCCTCTTGCTTGATCGGGCGATTGCCGCAGATTTCTTGCCTGTGATGGCGCAAGCCTTAATAGAGGCCGGATGCGCGTTGCGGGGCTGTCCAGAAGCCTGCCGCCTTGTGTCAGATATGACAGCAGCGACAGAGGAAGATTGGGCAACTGAATATCTTGATGCCATTTTATCTGTGAAGATTGTCGCTGATGCAGACGACGCCATTGCGCATATCAAACAATATAGCTCTGGCCATACAGAGGCTGTGATCACCTCAGATGCTGCGCTAATCGCTCGTTTCTGTAATGAAATTGATTCCGCGATTGTGATGGCAAATGCCTCGACCCAATTTGCAGATGGCGGGGAATTTGGTATGGGCGCAGAAATTGGTATCGCCACTGGCAAATTACATGCCAGAGGCCCCGTGGGTGCCGCGCAGTTAACAAGCTTTAAATATGTTGTGCAGGGTGATGGTCATACCCGTCCGTAACCATCAGGCCGCTCAAGGGCCGCGCTTGCCCGGCCCGCTTATGCCCACCCCCCTTATGCCCATGATGCCGCGGCGTCACGGGCGGCGGATTGGGGTGCTAGGCGGCTCTTTTAATCCGGCTCATACCGGCCATATTGCCCTGTCTAAATTGGCCAAGCAGCATGCTAGACTTGATGAAGTCTGGTGGCTTGTCAATCCGCAAAACCCACTTAAAACAACGGCTGAAATGGCAAGTTTCCAGCAGCGCCTCGCCAAAGCCAAAGAGGTGACGGCGACCCTGCCTTTTATCAAGGTCAAAGCCAGCGAAGCACGTTGGGGCACAAGACGCAGCTATGATAGTGTGAAACTGTTGCGCCAACGCCTCAAAGGCAGTGTTTTTATTTGGATTATGGGAACTGATAATCTGGTGCAATTGCCGCAATGGTATCGCGCAAAAGAGTTTGTTCATCTCAGCGATAGCTTTATTGCGCGGCGCCCTGGTAGCTTTTATCAAGCGCTGGCATCGCAAGGGGCGCATCTCTATCGCCATCGCTGCCGCCACGCCGCTTCTCTTGGAACCTATGGCCGCTATTATGTTGGTTGTCATTTCCAAGATAGCACCTCTGCTACAGCGATTCGCGCAACGATGGACTGGCCCCCTCACCCGTTACATGCTTAATGATTGCCCCATCATCGCCTTTGCTATATCCTATAGCTATCAATGTGCTAATTTTGACAGGAGATACGAAAATTCGCACGACACAAACGCAGCCCAGTGCCGACCAGATCAAAGATGTGGTGCTGCAGTCACTAGATGATGACAAAGGCCTGGATATCACCACAATCCCTCTTGCAGGGAAATCATCAATCGCTGACTATATGGTTATCGCAAGCGGCACATCAGCCCGCCAGATCTCGGCTATGTCCGATCATCTGGAAGAAAAGCTGAAAAAATCTGGTGCGGCTATTCTCGGACGAGAAGGCAAGTCACAAGGTGACTGGATCGTGATCGATGCGATTGATGTGATCGTCCATCTCTTCCGCCCTGAAGTCAGAGAGTTTTATGGGCTAGAGCGGATGTGGGCCACAGATGCCTCTGATGAGGTTGTGACTGTTAGCTAGTTAGAGGGCGGCCATGCAGCTTGGTATTTTGGCAATTGGCCGTGCCAAAAAAGGGCCGTTACAACAGCTAACGCAAGACTGGCTATCACGCCTCCCCAAAAAAGGGGATCTGATAGAATATGAAAGCCGACTGCCAGCTGGTCCGGCACGCCAACAAGATGAAGGCGATAAATTATTAGCGGCATTTTCCCAAAAGGCCCCCCGTTCGGCCAAGCTGATTGCGATGGACCCTCATGGGCGCGATATCAGCTCTCCGGCACTAGCTGAGATGTTTGATGAGTTCAAACAAACCGGGGTGGCCGCCTGTTATTTTGCCATTGGGGGCGCAGATGGGCATAGCCAAGCGCTGCTAGATCGTGCTGATAAGACCCTATCATTTGGCACTGCCACTTGGCCGCATATGCTATTTCGCGCCATGCTCGCTGAACAGCTCTACCGGGCTGAGATGATCTTGGCGAATCATCCCTATCATCGCGCTTAACTGCGCTCCTTGTGACCTAAATTTGACTAATGAGAGATAATCATGCGTTTTAAACCCGTCATTCTGACCATTATGGATGGGTGGGGCCTCGCCCCTGCCAGCGATACAAATGCGGTATCCTCTGCCAACACACCTATTTTTGATGAGCTGTTAGCCTCCTACCCGCATGCGACGTTAGATGCCTCAGGGCCCGCGGTAGGGCTGCCAGAGGGGCAGCCTGGTAATTCAGAAGTGGGTCATATGAATATTGGGGCTGGCCGCGTGGTCATGCAGGATCTGCCTCGTATCCATGATGCGATTGCGTCTGGCGCCTTTCAGGATATCCCAGAGCTATCTGATTTTATCACCGCGCTCCGTGCCACAGGGGGCAAAGCGCATCTGATTGGACTATTCTCACGCGGCGGTGTTCATGCCCATACAGACCATCAAAGGGCCATGATTACCATCCTGCAACAAGCGGGGATCGAGGTAGTCTTGCACCTTTATACAGATGGCAGAGATACCCTGCCTCGCTTAGCGTTAAGTGAATGGGAGGCTTTTGCAAGCCAGCTTGACCAGCCTGTGACGGTTGGCACGGTTATTGGCCGCTATTACGCGATGGATCGTGATAAAAGATGGGAGCGCACAAAAGCCGCTTTTGATGCGATGGTAAAGGGTGTTGGTATAAGGCAAGCCACATCTGTGCCAGATGCCATCACGCAAGGCTATGAGGCAGGCGAGGGTGATGAATTTATCCAAGCAACAATCATCGACGGCTATCAGGGTATGGCGGATGGTGACGGCATCTTTATGAGTAATTTCCGCGTTGATAGAGCGCGGCAAATCTTTACCGCCTTTCTTGACCCTGGTGAGGTTGGCATCCCCCAGGCCGATGTGCCAGCCCTTGGCCCACTTTTGAGCATGACCCCTGTTTTTTCACCCACCGCGGCCCCCTCTTATCTATTTGGACCTCAGGATTTATCGCATGGCTTAGGTGAGGTTGTCGCTGAGGCCGGCTTACGCCAATTACGGCTGGCGGAGACAGAGAAATATCCGCATGTTACCTATTTCTTTAATGGCGGGAATGAGGTGGCCTTTGGCCAAGAAGACAGGCTTGTGGTCCCCTCTCCTAAAGTGGCGACCTATGACCTGCAACCGGAAATGAGCGCTGATGAGGTGCTTGGCGCGGCGCTAAAAGCTGTCAGAGATGAGACGCATGATCTCATCATTATAAATTTTGCGAATCCTGATATGGTTGGTCATACCGGTGATGTTGCAGCCGCACGCCATGCGGTTGAAACCGTTGATACAGCGGTGGGACAGTTACGCGAGGCGGTAGAAGCCAAGGGCGGGGCCATGATTGTCACAGCAGATCATGGGAATTGTGAGGTCATGTGGGATGATGAGGCCAAGAGCCCTCATACAGCCCATACCACCAATCTTGTACCTGTGATCCTTGTAGGGAGAGCTGAGAGCACGCAGTTATCCGATGGGGTATTGGCAGATCTGGCACCGACATTATGTGCGTTGCTCGGCATTAACCAGCCAGCGGAAATGACAGGGAAAAGCTTGCTCAAATAACCCAAGACAGGCATGATGTGGATAATTGTCCCGCACTGATTTGAATAGGGTAGATTTATGCGCTCTTTGGCTCCACAATATCGGTTACTTCTACGGGCAGCGTTTGTTGTCGCAATTGCTAGCGTTATGGGCCTCAATATGCCAACACAGCAAGATGCTGTGGCCCAAACCAATGAAGATGCCTATCGTCAGCTATCGCTATTTGGGGATGTGTTTGAACGTGTGCGCGGCGAATATGTAGAAGAAAAAACGGATAAAGAGCTAATCGAAGCCGCCATTAACGGCATGTTAACGTCATTAGACCCGCATTCCTCTTATCTACCAGATGATAATTTTGAAAAAATGCAGGTGCAAACCAAGGGCCGCTTTGGGGGCCTTGGCATTGAAGTGACGATGGATAAGGGCTTTGTGAAAGTCGTCTCGCCGATTGACGATACGCCAGCTGCCGCCGCAGGTCTGCAACCTGAAGATTTCATTATCGCTGTTGATGGGGATACGATTTTGGGGATGACGCTATCAGAGGCGGTTGAGCGGTTGCGTGGCCCGATTGGCTCTGAGGTAAAGATTAGCGTCCAGCGCGGCCAAGCTGAGCCCTTTGATGTCACCATCATCCGTGATGAAATCAAAATTCGCTCTGTGCGTCATGAGATTTACGAAGATGTGGGCTATATCCGCCTGACGACCTTCTCTGAGCAAACCACACCTGGGCTGATGAATGCTGTTGATGAGATCATCTCTGAAAAGGGTGAAGACCTCGCCGGCTTTATCATTGATTTGCGCAATAATCCTGGTGGCTTGCTCACCGAAGCTATTTCGGTAGCTGATGCCTTCTTAGAAGAGGGCGAGATTGTATCCACAAGAGGGCGTGAAGATGGACAGACATCACATGCTTATGCGCGCCCTGGCGACATCACAAGAGGGATGCCAGTGGTAGTATTGATTAATTCAGGGTCTGCCTCTGCGTCAGAGATTGTGGCAGGCGCGCTGAAAGATCATAAACGCGCTATCCTTTTGGGCACCCGCTCCTTTGGTAAGGGGTCTGTGCAAACCATTATTCCAATGCCTGGTCATGGTGCCATCCGGCTGACTACAGCGCGTTATTATACGCCGTCTGGTGTTTCCATTCAGGCCAAAGGGATTTCACCTGATATTGAAGTGGAATTAGCGCGTATTGAGAAGATTGATGGGGCCTACCGTGAAGAAGATCTCCGCGGCGCTCTTGATTCATCAAGTGATGAAGCCGAAGGGGAAGATGGCGCGACAGACGAGCCGCAAGATATCACCAAGATTGATTTCCAACTGGCGCGCGCTATTGACTTGCTACAAGGTTTGCGCATTTTCGGTACATTAGACACAAAGTAAGGATACACACGAATGCAACCCTATGAGGAACGTCCTTATCGGCCCTGTGTTGGCATTTGTCTTGTTAATCAAGACGGCCTTATTTTTGCTGGTAAGCGCATCGATAACAAGGCAGAAGCCTGGCAGATGCCGCAAGGCGGTATTGATGAGGGTGAAGATACCAAGCAAGCCTGTTTTCGCGAAATGGCCGAAGAGATTGGGACGAACAAGGCAGAATGGCTTGATGAATATTCAGAGTGGCTGAATTATGACATTCCCGAGCCGCTTGCTAATCGGTTATGGCATGGCAAATATAAAGGCCAAGCCCAAAAATGGGTTGTGCTGCGCTATACAGGGTCCGATGAAGATATCAATATAGCCACAGACGAACCTGAATTTGAGAAATGGCAGTGGATGAGTGCCGAGGAACTGATTGAACTCGCAGTCCCATTCAAAAAAGATGTCTATACAACCATTATGGCTGCCTTTGCTACGCACCTGACACCGCAAAGCTAAGTTGTTTGCCCGCCACATTTTAGGCAATAAAAAACCCGCCTATAAAGCGGGTTTTTTGATATCTGTTTTATCACTTATGCAATGGCGTCTGAGACAGCTGTTAAGAAGGCTGCTTCAGCCTCTGATGCATTTGCTGCTCTTGCTGATAACTCTTCGGCTGAGACTTTGCTTAAGTCTTCGGCACGCTGTGCTAAAATAACAACCTTTTCGCCTGTTACATCAGCGAGGCCACCATCAATCATAAAGCTCGATGTGACAGCGCCATTCTCATAAATATCAACACGTCCTTGCTTCAGGTTCGCCAAGACAGGGGCATGACGAGGCAAGACACCAAATAGGCCTTCTGAGCCTGGGATGGTTACCATTTCGACATCCTGCTGGACGAGGACACGTGCTGGTGTCACAAGTTCAAATTGTGTTGTTTCAGCCATAACCTGAATGCTCCTTGAAAACTGGGGCTGCGTTATGCAGCCTCAGCAGCCATCTTCTTGCCCTTTTCAACAGCTTCTTCAATGGTACCAACCATGTAGAAAGCAGCTTCTGGCAAGTGGTCATAGTCACCTTCAACGATTGCTTTAAAGGCTTTGATTGTATCTTCCAAAGATACCAACACACCAGGTGTGCCTGTAAAGACTTCAGCAACGTGGAACGGCTGTGATAGGAAGCGCTGGATCTTACGGGCACGAGCCACAACCAACTTATCTTCTTCAGACAATTCATCCATACCCAA
>WTJA01000097.1:0-5355 GCA_011524995.1 Alphaproteobacteria bacterium
TCGGAGATGTGTATAAGAGACAGATCTATAAGCGTCTTCAGGCGTTTGAAGCTACCTTAGGCGATGCACCGCTGCCAAATCTTGACCAAGAATATATTGAGGTCGGGGCTAAAGCAGATGAATAAACGCAAATAACGCTTAGTCTTGTAAGATGGCGGTTGTGGAGTGACCTTCCAATAAGGGAATGGTCACCACCTGACCGCCATTTTTTATGACATGATCATAGCCGACGATATCCTCTGCCTTGTAATCGCCGCCTTTGATCAATCTATCTGGCGTCATAGCTTCAATAACGGAGAGGGGGGTGTCCTCTTCAAAGATCACGACAGCATCCACAAAAGGTAGCGCTGCGATATTTGTTGCGCGTACACTATCTGGTTGTGAAGGGCGTGTTGGTCCTTTGAGGCGTTTTACACTGTCATCGCTATTAACGGCGACAATCAGCCTGTCACAGCCCTTGGCCGCTTCACGAAGGGCATAAAGATGTCCAGGGTGGAGAAGGTCAAAGCAACCATTTGTGAAGCCAATGATGGCCGTCTCAGCACGCCATTTCTCACATAGCGCTGCAGCGTCAGTCACCGTCAAAGGTGACTTATCTGAGGGGCATGCCGTTAAGAACTCACCTGCGGTCAGAGATGCCGTGCCAGGTTTCGATACAACAATACCTGCGGCGATTGTCGCAAATTGCATTGCCTCATTATAGGAGGCGTCTGCTGCGCGTGCAGCGGCAAGGCTTGCCACGACTGTGTCACCCGCGCCAGATACGTCAAAGACATCTTTGGCAATGGTGGGAAGGTGATGCGCTGGCGCGGTCCCAGCAAGCAGCATGCCGCGGGCGGAGAGCGTGGTTAGAATATTATCAATTTGATGGCGATGACATAAGTCAGAGACAGCCGCAGTGATATCATCATTGCTATCAGACTGAAGCTGTGTTGCTTGCTTTAATTCAGATAGATTTGGGGTCAAAAGCGAAGCGCCTTGATATTTCCCGAAATCATGTGATTTTGGATCAGCGATGACTTGTTTCTGGTGTGATTTTGCGAGCTTGATAATCGCTTGTGTCAGCGTGGTTGTGAGGCACCCTTTTGCGTAATCTGACAACACAACAATATCGCATTGGGAGAGATGGGTTTCAACGATATCAAGCAAGGCGGCTTCCAGATCGGGCGCAATGTCATCTTTGACTTCATCATCCACACGCAAAATCTGTTGGGCACCAGCACGGAATCTTGTTTTGGTCGTGGTGGGCCGCGCCTTATCCATGACAGGCTGATAAAGAAGTCCGGCAACAGCGGAAAGCTCCTCAGCCAAAGCGCGCCCAGCATCATCTTGGCCGGTAATACCTGTGAGAATAGTTTTGACGCCAAGATGACACAAATTGCGCGCGACATTAGCCGCCCCGCCTGGCATGGCCATGGTTGTTGTTTTTGACAAGACAGGGACGGGGGCTTCTGGCGAGATACGCTCGACTTGACCATCAATAAAACGGTCAAGCATCAAATCGCCAATCACAAGAACAGATTTATGGCACATCGCATCGAGTAATGCGGCGGCCTTCGAGGCGTCAAACATCATTGGTCTTTAGCCTTCTTTTTATTGCGAAAGCTTGTGCCGCCGCCGCCCAATGTCTTTTGCGGGGCTCTGGTCAGAGATAGATCATCCGGTGATACAGATTTTGTGATAGTAGACCCTGCCCCAATGATGGCGCCATCCCCAATCGTAACAGGTGCGACAAGCGCGGTGTTAGAGCCAATGAACGCCCCTTGGCCGATCTCCGTTTTGAACTTATCATACCCATCATAATTACAGGTGATAGTCCCCGCACCAATATTGGCTTTCGCGCCTACCTGTGCATCACCAATATAGGATAAATGATTGGCTTTCGCGCCATCCTCAAACACCGCTTTCTTGGTTTCCACAAAATTACCAATGCGTACCGCATTACCGAGGATGGTGCCAGGTCTCAAGCGCGCATAGGGCCCAATGATCGCATCATTGCCAACGTCAGCATCCTCTAAATGAGAGAACGATTTAATATGAGCCCCGCAGCGGATGTGGCAACGCCCTGCTATTACGGTATGAGGCTCAATGATGACATCAGCTTCAATAACGCTATCTGAAGAAAGGAAGATTGTTTCTGGCGCCACCAATGTGACACCATTTTCCATTGCCGCTTGGCGTAGTCTGTCTTGCAAGGCGGCTTCGGCTTTTGCCAAATCAGTGCGCGAATTGACGCCCAATAATTCTGCCTCCTGCGCAATTTCATAGGCGATTTTCAGCCCCTGCGTCTCTGCTATCGCAACCAAATCTGTCAGGTAATATTCCCCTTGCGCATTGCCATTTTCAAGAGACTGCAGACCGCTATTCGCAAAGTCAGGGGATAAAGCCATCACGCCCGCATTTACGAGCGTTATTGCTTTTTCAGCCTCTGAGGCATCAGCTTCTTCGATGATGGCAATGAGGCGTCCCTCTTCATTGGTCTTGAGCCTGCCATAGCCTGTTGGGGACGCTGTCTCAAATCCTAACACACAAATATCCGCGCCCTTTGTTATGGCGTCAGCCATTTTCGCTAATGTCTCAGATGTGATGAGGGGCGTATCACCAAAGAGAACCAGAATAGGGTTATCGCGCCCCTCCATTGCCGCATGCGCTATCTTTGTCGCATGGCCAGTGCCAAGGGCGGTGTCTTGGATGGCAATTTGACATGTCTCATGGCTGTTTTGGATATAGTCCACCATGTCTTGCGCGTGCGGAGAAGTCACGACACATAGCTGCGAGCTACCGGCATGTTGCGCGGTTTTAATAACCCAGCTCAACATTGCCATGCCGCCAATTTTGTGAAGTGGTTTAGCAAGCGCAGATTTCATACGCTTACCTTGACCGGCTGCTAAGATATAGCTTGTAAAATTTGTCCCATTTATCATGTTATTTTTATAGGCAAACCAGTTACAAGTTTCAAAAGAATTCATGTAATTCTTTCTTTTAAATGGTGGATTGTTTAGAACAATGAAGGTGAGGTGACTGCACCTCTTCAAAGCAACGCACAATGGGATGATGCAAGGATATGTGTGGAATTGTTGGCCATATTGGCGAGGGAAATAGTGCTGAAATCCTTATTGAGGGCCTGAAGCGCTTAGAATATCGCGGTTATGATAGCTCTGGTATTGCCGTGTTAGAAGGCGGGTCGCTCTCTGTTGATAAAGCAACAGGTAAATTAGCTAATTTAACAGCCATCACAGATCACAAGAAATATTCAGCTAACATCGGTATTGGTCATACAAGATGGGCTACGCATGGCGGCGTCACACATGCGAATGCCCATCCGCATATGGCATCTGACAAAGCGGTTGTTGTGCATAATGGCATTGTTGAAAATTATAAAGAATTGCGGGCAGAGCTTCAGGCGCAAGGGCATGAATTTGCCTCTGATACTGATACTGAGGTGATTGCGCATTTAGCCATTGAATTAGCAAAGACAATCAATGATGAGACCGCTCTGCTCAAAGCGATCATTGCGCGGCTAGATGGGTCTTATGCCTTTGCCTTGTTGATGACAGATTTCCCCGATTGCTTATTGGTGGCACGTAATGCCTCACCTTTGGCCATTGGGATTGGTGAGGGGGCGTATTTCGTTGCCTCAGATGCGATGGCAATGTCATCGCAAACCCAGCGTGTGATTTACCTTAAAGATAATGATTACGCCATCGTTCGCAAGAATGAAGCTTTGATTTATGACAAGGGTGACCAATGCGCCAATCGCGAAGAAGTGATCGTCTCAGCTAACCCCGGCCTGGTGAGCAAGGGGGGGTATCGTCATTTCATGGAAAAAGAAATCCATGAACAGCCTGATGCGATTGCTCATACCTTGTCTGCTATGACAGATGAGGCGGGTACCTTAACCGCCTGCCTGTCTGAGGATGAGTTAAAAAATATGACAGGGCTAGTGATGCTAGCTGCTGGCACATCGCATTATGCAGGGCTTGTCGGCCGTTATTGGATTGAAAAACTGAGCGGTGTTCCTGTCACGGTAGAGGTGGCGTCTGAATATCGGTATCGGGCACCTGTCACATCGCATTTAAGTCACGCCATTGCTATATCGCAGTCAGGTGAAAGCCTTGATACGTTGATGGCTTTGCGCCATGCCCAAGATGAAGGGTTAAAATCGATTGCTTTGGTGAATGTTGATCATTCTACCATCGCAAGGGAATCTGATTTTATTCTGCCGACAAGAGCCGGGCCTGAAATCGGAGTGGCATCTACCAAGGCATTTACAGCGCAACTAACAGTCTTATTATCACTGGCTATTGCATTGGGGCGTGCCAAAGGCGTGATAAGCGCTGAAGAGGCAAAAGAGCGCCATGAGGAATTGCAGAAATTACCTAGCCTGGTTGGTAAATGCTTGTCTCTCTTTGAGCCGCTTCGGCCGATAGCGCATGAGTTATCTAAGGCACGGTCTTGTCTGTTCCTCGGGCGAGACAGCCTTTTCCCAATCGCTCTTGAAGGGGCACTGAAGTTAAAGGAACTGTCCTATATTCACGCCGAGGGATTTGCCGCCGGAGAGATGAAGCACGGGCCAATTGCCCTTATCGAAGATGGCTTACCGGTCATAAGTTTGCTTGGCGCAGATGCGCTATCTCAGAAGGTCATCAGTAACCTCAAAGAAGCACAGGCGCGTGGTGCCAAAATCATATTGCTAGCCGCTGACGATGTGGCTGATGAGGTGGATTTTGCGAGCGATGTTTGTCGCTTGCCAAATTGTAGCGAATATTTGATGCCCTTTATCCTAACAGTGCCAGCGCAGATTTTGGCATATCTGACGGCATCAGAAAAAGGGACAGATGTCGATCAGCCGCGCAATCTGGCAAAATCGGTGACGGTGGAGTAGGCCACGCAAAGCTGCAGCTATTTGCCAGAGAATAGCGAAGGACTAGTTGTGAGTGTGCAAAAAAGACCAAAACAAATAGTCGATTTGCTATTGCCCATTGGCTGGATTGTACCGCTTGTTGCGATGTGTCATCCCTTTCCCTTTTTTCTTTTGGCTGTCGGTGTGTGGAGCACCGTTGAAGACGCCAATTTCTTAGGGTTGCTGCAAGTTATCATCACGTGTGTGACAATGGTGTTTACCTTTGGTTTGATTTTTTGGGTGCCAACAATGGTGATTGCGTTTGGCGCTTTTGCGATGCTGTTTCGGCGCGCAAGACGCCTTGGCAAAATGCCGCATTACCTTGTTTTTGCCCTGCTTGCCTCCGTCTGTGGGTTTGTCGCACAGGCAGCCATCTTCCTTATCACTGATTATTCAGGCAGTTTAGCCTCTGGTGATTGGGAGGAATCTCTGTCCATTATCTTCTATTCTTT
>WTJA01000097.1:5455-10249 GCA_011524995.1 Alphaproteobacteria bacterium
ATTTTTTCAAACCCCACTGACTGATGTAGTCCAATAGAGGCGCGATTATCAGCATCACCAATAACCGCCATCATTTGCTCAAACCCCGCATTATGGGCTTGCGTGACCAAATGAATGAGCATTGCTTTGCCAATTCCTTTGCCGATCGCCTCAGGCGCAACATAGATGCTATCTTCCACTGTATGACGATAGGCCGCCCGCTCCTTATAGGGGCCAAAATAGGCAAATCCAGCCACCTTCACCTCATCAATACAAGCTAGGATAATAGGGAAATTTTGATCTGCTAATTTTGTGAAGCGGTCCTGCATTTCCGCGTCAGTTGGCGGCGTTATCTCAAAGCTACCTGTGCCATGCAGCACATGGTGACGGTAGATGGCAGTGGCACTTGCAATATCATTTGAATTCGTCACATCTAACGGACGGATGGTGAGCTGATCAAGCATAAGCGCCTCATATATTATCGGTGTCTGCCTTTACTATTCCCTTATCTCGCCTCGCAAAGCAATGGCTTGCTGCGAAATATTAATCGGCCACATACTACAGACATCACAGTTATGCCCGCTATCGTGTCATCACAATTTTGGCCACAAAAGGAGGCACCTCATGTTATCCCCTATGCAAGAAACATTATGTCAGACCGGTGATTTTGATTTCTCTCATCCAACTGCTTTATTTCTTAATTGCACTTTGAAACGAAGCCCTGAATTATCTCATACGAGTGGTCTTATCGCTATTTCTGCTAAAATTATGAAGCGCAAAGGTGTCACGGTGCATCATATTCGCCCATCAGACCATAAAATAGCAACGGGTGTTTGGCCTGATATGACAAAGCACGGCCATGAATTTGATGATTGGCCTGCGATTTATGAGCTAGTGACTGAAGCCGATATCCTCGTGCTAGGGACGCCGATATGGCTTGGTGAGAAGTCGTCAATTTGCACGCAGATCATAGAACGGCTTTATGCAAGCTCAGGGGATCTAAACACAGCTGGTCAATATGCCTATTATGGCAAGGTGGGAGGATGCCTCATCACAGGTAATGAAGATGGCGTGAAACATTGCGCCATGTCGATGCTATATGCCTTGCAACATATTGGTTATACCATTCCGCCACAAGCAGATGCGGGATGGATTGGTGAAGCTGGTCCTGGACCATCCTATTTAGATGATGGTTCTGGCGGTCCTGAAAATGATTTTACCAATCGTAATACGACCTTTATGACCTGGAATCTGATGCATATGGCGGCGATGTTAAAGGCGCAAAAAGGTTTGCCAGCCCATGGAAATCAACGATCTTTATGGGATGCTGGCTGCCGTTTTGATTTTCCAAATCTGGAATATCGCTAACATAGTAAAAAATTGGCCAATGGTGGTTAATCATTGCAAGACAGGCTGAGGTGCGTTACGAGGCGGAGAGCTGTTTTTCTTTGTGGCTCATTTACCTAAGGAGCCCTAGATGGCCATTGCGAATATTGTGGCATTAGCCATTGCCAGTTTTGTGTTTGTTATGACCCCTGGGCCAGGCATTGTGGCGCTTTTGGCGCGGACGATGGCTGGTGGTATTCTGCCGGGTTTTATCTTATCTCTTGGTTTGATTTCTGGCGATTTCATATATCTCATCGCTGTTTTAGCGTCTCTCCATAGCATTTCTGATATCATTTCACCCTATATGGTTTATGTGCGTTTGATTGGTGCTGGATACCTTGCTTATATTGGTGTGATGCAGATGCGCGCGCCAGCGATACAGGCAGAGGCAGGGGCAATTTCAGGGGCAACATCTCGCGGGATGGCACAAAATTACCTGACAGGCGTGGCGATTAGTGCCACCAATCCTAAGGTTATCATTTTCTATTTATCATTCCTGCCAGCCTTTGTTGATCTTGCAACCTTGCGCTTTGCAGATGGTGTGATTGTATCAGTCACCGTTGGGGCTATGCTTTTACTTGGTTGTGCCATCTATATCAGCGGCGCGCATAGTTTGTTCCGTCTCATTAAGAATGAGGCGGCTGCAAAGCGCGTTAACCAAATCACAGGCGGACTAATCCTCGCTGTGGCAGCTACAATGGTCGCAACACTCTAGTTGTTTTGTGTCAGGTCACTCTGTGAGATTGAACCCAAATATTTGAAGTTCAGGACCAAGAAGACCTCATCTTTACGAGGGATATCACGGTCAGATGTGGCATCTCTTTGGTAATCAAGTGACAAGGTTAAACAATCTTGGAAGCCACCTGTCCAGGCCAAGGTAAAGCGCGTTTTGTCTCTTTTTGTTTTGCCTTTTGAGAGGTCCCAGCTTTGTGTGGCTTTCCCAACCCAGCCATCTGGAAATGACTGTGTCACAGAGGCTTCGAGCTGTTCTCTATCATCAGTTGGCGAGGTGAAATGGGCTTTGGCAAGCGAGGCATGTTCAACTGATAGGCTGGTTGATTGATATTGCCAGGCAACATTTGTGCGAGATTCATTTAATTCATAATCATTCACATCAGCACGGCCAGACCAGCTCAGCGATAATTGGTCATATGGTTTGACCGTGACAGAGGCGACATAGTCTGAATAATTGCGGTTATTGCCTGTTGTAAGCCCTGCTGATGTTTTGCCAGCCAGACGTCTTGAGATACCGGCAAAAGCTGTTACATCGCCAAGCGCAGTATCTTCTGCCAAGGCTGAGATACCCAAATCGGCTCGTGTGCCTGGTAACACATAATCCTTACCTTGATGACGATGTGTCATGAATAGGTTGTTTTCATCCAAGCGGAAATCAGACGCATCTCGGTTTGGAATCTCGTCAGTTCTGTCAGCGCCATCAATATGTGTCAGTTTGAAGCGCGGCTCCATCATGATAACTTGGTCATCTTGCAAAACAGCAAATGGTGCACGCACGTCAACAGATACATAGGGGTTTACTTGTCCTAGCTCACCTTCATGATGGTCGGCGTCGGTCGCATTATGAATGTCATAGGCGCTCGCCATGATGCCTGCTTCTGTTGCAACAGAAGCGCCATAAATAAGATAGTCATCATGTAGGCTAACATCGCCTGACCATCTGACCATTTCATGTTGTTCATCATTATCAAGCTGAAGTGCAGAGAGCTCAGTGCGCATAATTTGCCCGCTAGAGAAGCCCTCTTGGTAGGTTTCATAATAGACAGATGGCAGGATAGTCGGCTCTTTATCTGGTGTATCACCGGAGCGTAGCCCCTGATGATCAGAGGCTTTGACTTCATAATAGCGGTTTTGTTTGAGGCGCGTGGCGGTAATGTGGCTCTTTAAATCATAGCTGCCATTAAAGCCATAGCGGCGCATGAAGGTATCCTGCGAGGCGCGCTCTAGCTTGGCATGAATGTTCCAATCATCACCAATTTCGGTTCTGTAATCGGCGTCAATGGCTGCGACAGATTCGCGGTCTTTCTTGAATGTCGCCACATTGGCGGTGTATAAATTCACGTGCAAATCAGCATCATCTGTCTTTTGACGGTAGCGTGTATGCAGACCTTGACCGCGATGTTGGAACAAATAAGGCTTAAATTCGATATCCGCTGACGGGCCTAGCGTCTTGTAATAGGGAATAGAGGTCGTGCTGCCTTGTGTGGTGCTATAGACAACGCTTGGCGCGAGGAAGCCCGTGCGACGCTTCACGGTATTATCTGGATGAGCGAGAACCGGCAGGTAGAAAACAGGCAAGCCTAGGATATGCATGCGCACATTTTCATGAATGATTGTAGCGCTGGCTTTGTCATGCGTGGTTTTTGTGGCACGCAGGTCCCAAATCGGGCTTTCCCCATTTTCATAGTCACAATTACAAGGCGTGAAGCTCGTGCTATCCATAACCAGAGTTTCGGTGAAATTGCCGGCCGCCTGTTTAGCTGTGAAACGGGACCCATCAGCAATTTCAGAGATCAAAGGCTCAGCAAATACTTCATTAAAATTATCGGATAGATCCAAGAAGTCTGACATATGGACAGCGCCATCTTTGGCTTTGTAGATGACATGACCTGTGGCAGTGGCTTGCTGGGTTTTTCTGTCATATTCCACGACATCAGCGCGCAACTCATTCCCATCTTGTACAAGGATGACATTGCCAGATGCCACTAATTGACCGGTTTCTTGGTTGGTTTCCACTCTATCTGCTTCAAACTGCACTGGCGCTGACTGCGCCCAAGCGCCTGTGCTAACAAAGAGCATCACTATAGCGCTTGCAAAAGCGGCTTTCACAAAATGTGTGATAGATTGTCCAACCATAAGAACCTGCAAAGATTTCCCTAATATTTTACTCTTACTCTGGTATCATTTCCAAAGGGGCTTTGTAAATTGACAAAGCGTCTTACTTGCCAATAAGCGTTGCCCGGAACTGAGCGGCTTTATCAGCCATAATGTGGCCTGAAAATGGGTAATCATCCCATACTTTCTGCTGAAGTGCTTTGCGCGCCTTATCATCAGAGATTAGATTTAAAAAAGCGGCTTCGAATCCCTTTGCGCTCACATCTGAGAGGATGATAGCACGCCCCTCTGCGACCTCCGGTAGTCCGCCGCGATTGGTAGTAATAAGCGCTGAACCCGCCGCCATAGCTTCTAATACGGCTGTTCCGCCTGGCTCTTCCCATAAAGACGGCACAGCGCAGATTTCAGCCTCTTGTTGTAGGTGGCGCACGTCTGCAACGGGAATATGACCTAGGAGCTCTGCTTGCTTGCCAAGGGGCGATAACAGATTGTGAAGTTGTTTTTCGAAAGAAGATAGCGCCCCTGATGCAAAGCTTTTGCCACCGGCGAGTTTTAAAGACCATTCAGGGTGGAGAGGCA
>WTJA01000121.1 GCA_011524995.1 Alphaproteobacteria bacterium
TCAACAACCAAAACATCGCGCCCCTCAATCGCGCCGCGCAAATCCTTCAGGATGCGCACTTCGCGCGAACTTTCCATACCATCGCCGTAAGAGGACGCCTCAAGAAAATCGACCTCAACAGGCAGGTCCAATTCGCGCACCAAATCGGCGATAAAAACGAATGATCCGCGCAACAACCCAACCACGATCAATTTATTTGTGCCTGAAAATTCGGTTGCAATTTCACGGGACAAATCCTCAATCCGCGCCGCGATGGATTTGGCAGATATCATTTGATCGATGACATATGGCTTCTGCGACATCTTATTGCTTACCCTGACTTTTCTTTTCATTATCACCTAGCATCGACACGATCTGCGCGCACAAAGTATCTGCCCGCGATATGCGCAACACCCCAGACACAAACGTAGAATATAGTTTGGTCGAGTTAAAGTGCCCATTTGCAAAGGACAATGGATATGTTCAATTCCGTACACAGGCGGTTCGCATTGCTTTGACTACACTGCGTCATCCAGCCCATTTGTTTGGTGAACGTCGTGTATCCCTCGCCTGTTGACTTTGAAATTTGTCAGCGCATGATGAAGCAATCTTAAGGCGTATTAAAAAGTAAAAATACACCATTAACGAGAAGAAATTTAAGACGCATAATAGAAGGTCGGAATATGGGGACCCGTGTTTACAAATATGGCCTTGTGCCAATTGGCTACCAGCCAAAAGAAACAATCGAAGAGCTATATCGAGCGAACAAGCTATGGAATGCCCTCGTTCAGATCAACCGTGAGAACCTCGCCAAATGGTACGATGCACGATGTCGTGTTTCAGAGGAATACCGAAGTAAATTAGACGAATTAGACAGCATAAAAGAATGCATCACCCAGGTATATGATGCCCTACGTGCGGCACGCCAAGAAGAGGGGACGAAAGATGAAAGTAACCCAAGACTAAAAGCGGAAAGAGCGGTAATAGAGCGCTTAAAGGCGGACAAAAAGGTTATAGAGTCTGACCTTGAGTGCCTCAGGAATGAAGCAAACAAACAGGTTGACACCAAGACCTTAAATGACGAATTCAGAGCTGAATGAAATCGAGTAGAGTCGGTCAAGGAAAGCGGTGTGTACTCGGTGACAGGGGACGCTATTCTCGACTATTTCAAGACAGCCAAAAAAGAGGCTCAGAAAAAAGGAAGAAAGCCAAAGATTCATAAATTTGATGGAACTGGATATTACGCGATCCGGTTTCGTCGTCCTGGTGCAAAGGTTGATGGGATTTCTGTAGATGACCTGATGCAAGGCAATTTTGAATCGAAACCACGGCTCAAGGTTCTCAGCACTGACCACAGCCGAAAGAAACCGCGCATCCGTGTATCCTGTGCGATGACAGCAGGGCGCACCAAGGCGCAACGCATAGCGCACGAGTTTGATTGGATTTATCACAGGCCATTGCCGCCAGATGCTCAAATACAAAATGGCAAAATACTTAGGACACGAACAGGGGATAAGTTTCGGTATGACTTGGTCCTGACGATCAAGGTGCCAGAACCCAAAACGTTAAACCCAAGTGACCTAAAGGGGGTCATTGGTATCGACATTGGTTTTCGTAAGCTTAATGGAAATCTTCTTATTGGCACTGTCAAATCAGACAATCCAACAGAAGCGGCACAGGCCTTGCTCGCCCCCCAAAGCGTTGTATCTGCCATGGAACATGTGCAAAAGTTGCAGGGTGAATTGGATGATACCGCGGCTGATTTGGGGCGTGTACTGACCCCGAAACTCAAAGAGGAACCATTGGCCGAAGATCACCCTAACTATCGACTGTGGCGATCCATTGTGAAACTGCGTTCTAATGAGACCCTGTCCTATGAAAAGGCCTATAAGTTTGCACGGATGTTAAAACGTTTGCCTGATCTGTTTTCCAACGACATAAACAACTTGGTGCATCAATGGTGGCGGGGGAACAGCCGTAAGTATCGAGAAATCCACAATCTGCGCAAAAAACAACTGACCCACCGCAAACATTATTACAGAGAGACCGCAGCAGCATTGGTCGCGCAAAAGAAGTTAATCGTTCTAGAAGACATAAATCTGAATGACTTTGCGGAAACACGGAACAAAGACACCAAGCTAAGTAACCAAGCAAGGGCGCAACGGTTTTCAGCCGCCTTGTCAGAATTCAGAGATGCAATTAAGAATGCGGCTGATCGAGAAGGCGTACCCTATAAATGGGTAGATCCAGCATACACGTCCAAGATGTGTAGTGCGTGCGGAGAGCTAAATAGAAGCTTAAAATCAGAAAAGGAGTGGACCTGCCCGATGTGCAGGGTTGTACATGATCGAGATGAAAACGCAGCGTTAAACCTTATCAAATTGGGTAAAATTCATTTGGAAGAGGTGAAAAAATGAAATCAAGGATGCCGTGATGACCCCGTTTGTTCATTTTTGTTCAAGTCAAAATGGCACTTTATTGTTACATATCAATGTGCTAACGTGTATTCAGTTTAAGGGCTCTGTGTAGTGAGGTGTGACTGCAATTTTGTCGATAAAATGTGACTTGGCCGTGCGCTTGAAGGTCAGATCAGGCCATTGCCCATGATCAGGTGACATGTTGGTTCGGATCCAGCTGCCCATGTTCTGCGACATTGGGACCCCCTTGAAATTTGTGCCCTAAAGTACCTATTCATGGGGCAGTGTCACGCGAAAAAGGATCGACATGCCCACACATTCG
>WTJA01000081.1 GCA_011524995.1 Alphaproteobacteria bacterium
CGGCCATTTTCAACCTGTTCGTTGGCCAAAACGGTCATGTCCACTGGGTCCCAGTTGACCACGGCGTTTTTGCGATAAACCAACCCATGCTCTAGGAAATCAAGGAACAAGGCCTGCTGCTGACCATAGTATTCTGGGTCACAAGTGGCGAATTCACGGCTCCAATCAATTGAAAGCCCAAGCGGCTTCATCTGATCTTTCATGGTTGCGATGTTGGAATAGGTCCATTCTTTGGGGTGACCACCGATCGCCATGGCCGCGTTTTCCGCGGGCATGCCAAACGCGTCCCATCCCATTGGGTGCAACACATTGTGGCCAGTCGACATTTTGTAACGCGCGATCACATCCCCCATGGTGTAGTTGCGCACGTGCCCCATATGGATGCGCCCAGAGGGGTAGGGAAACATTTCCAACACAAAATATTTGGGTTTGTTGTGGCATCTTAAGGATTTGAAAACACTGGCTTTTTCCCAGGCTTTTTGCCATTTAGGTTCGATTGTTGAGGGAGTATAAGTTGACATTGCAAGCCCTTGGCAGAATCATTTTAGTCTAGATACCTTTCAGGAGCATATAGGTCCATAGGCGATCCTATCTTCAACTAATCAGCAAGTTGTAGTCTGGAAGTATGCATTCAAAGATGATGGCTTTCATGTCTCGAAGAATAAAGCTGACGAGCTCGAATGAGAATAGATTCTTCAACCGCTTCTAGTATGTGCTTGGCCACTGGGCCATCTGGAGTAGATATGGCTAATTTCAGTGAAGATGCATCTATCGCGTTATCAATGATTAAAATCGTAGCGCTGTATTCGGTATCACCACCAGGTGGTATTCCATACCCAGTCACGATTAGACCGGTTTCCGAGTTCATTGCCTCTACCGGGAGGAAGTCAAGTACGTCCAAACTCGCTACCCATATTGGGTTGGGTTCTTGTGTTTTAGATATTGCAGCACGTTCACTGATATCTGGAATAAATACACAAGCTTCGAGCAACAACAAAAGAACAATGGTTGCGATCCGCCGAACCTTTAACTCAATATTAAACACGCTATTGAGAGAAAACACATTTTCGTTGATCATAGTTCATAACCCGGTAGACTGCATCAGTCCTACGTCGCCATGGATACAAATGCAACTGTGGCATTCCTGCACCATTCGGGGAAGAATTACCACCGCAAAGCCGTTTTTGTTGCATGTCAAGCTGCATTGAAGCATCAGTGTTTTACACGATGCAAGTTGCGTCGGGACTAGTAAAACATGTTTACTCAGAGGATTAACAAATGAAAAAAGTACTATTGAGCACAACAGCTCTTGTATTTGCAGCGGGAATGGCGTCAGCAGAGATGTCAATGTCCGGTTCTGCAGAAATCGTATACGGTAACTTCGGCACGGGTACAGCTCCTGGCGCAGCTGACGCGACATATTCAGCGGGCACAGACGTGGACATCACAATGTCTGGCGGCAATGGTGACATCTCTTACTCAGCAACCATTGAACTTGATGAAGGCGGCGTAGCTCAAGGCCCAGTGTCACTAACAATGGGCGGCCTAACAATCGTTCATGACGCAAATGGACTATCAGACTTGACTGTTGAAGGCGCAGACGGCGAAGACGATGACGTAGCGGACATGAAAATTTCATACGCGATGGGTGGCCTGTCTGCTTCAATCGCAATGGACAACGACACAGACGATTCTGTCACTGTTCTAGGTTATGCAGCTGACGGAGTGTCAGCAACAGTAACTATGGAAGATCAGGCTGGCGCAGAGAGCACAGAATTCGCTATTTCGTACGCAAGTGGCGCAATGACACTAGGTGCCAACGCAGATGACGCGGATGACTGGGATGTATCAGTGGGTTACGACCTAGGAAACGGCACATCTGTAACTTTCGCGACAGGTGCTGACGACGTTTCAAAAGTTACGGCGGCGACATCAGTTGGCGCGATTGCATTGTCAGTTGCTCAAGAGTTCGGTGAAGATGACGAAACAGAACTTTCTGTTGCGTATTCACAGGGCGGTATCTCGTTCGGAGTATCATCTGACTCAGGTCAAGCTGGTAAGTACGGCGACGAAGCAGAAACTGTACTAACATTTGGTTACGACCTAGGTGGTGGTGCAGCGTTAGCCGCAAAAGCGAACGATCAAGATGAATTAGAAGTCAAGGTAAGCTTCTCATTCTAATATCTGATCAGTGATCGTATTGAGGGAGCGGCACTGAAAATGTGCCGCTCTTTTACGTAGAAAGTACTTAATATCGGAGAGATGAAAGGACATACTATGAAAAAAGTAGTTTTAGGTTTGGTTCTTGCTCTAACTGTTGCAGCGTGTTCAGCGCCAACAACAGAGCCAGCGAACACAATGGTTACACCAGAACCAACTTCGCAGAAATTGTAATGGTGGGAGCAAGCAGTTTATTTAGCGATTTTCTGCTTGCTCACTAATATTTTGCTCACTTTGTGATGCGCAATCGTATGTGGTTAGTCACAATTCCAGTTAGATAGCCTTGTTACTGTGTAAACCTGAAATTGCTACGCAGTGAGTCTACATACATGCATTGTAATCTAATACCCATGCTGTGGCTGTGATCAGCACCAGTAGTATGCAGATATACCGGGCTTAACTGCACAGGTGTCGTGTTAAAACTTTATTAATCGTCATAAGAACTTTAAATCCCGAAACGAACCTCATAAACAATCTAAGCGAGAAATTGCAG